>JANQGL010000379.1 GCA_028277325.1 Magnetospira sp. | reverse complement strand
AGCGGCTCCAGGGCCGGCGGCATGACGCGGTCGACGCGGAGCACGAAATAGCCGTCGGCGCCCGCCTCGGTCAGCAGGCTTTCCATGTTTTCGGGGGTGTGGAACGCCACCTCGAGGAAGCCGGGGGTCGCGGCGAGACCCGGGACCTGGTTGCCCTCCGGGTCGAGCCCCCGCTGATCGACCGCCGGCACCCGGATCACCTTCAAGTCGAGCGCCGCCGCCGCCTCCTCGAGGGTGGCGCCGCCGCCCAGCGAATCCTCCAGGTCGGTCGAGAGCTCGTAAAGCTCGTCGACCGCCATTTCCCGTGCCAGCTCGGCGCGCAGGTCGTCGCGCGCCTCCCCGAGGCTGACCCGGCGCGGCGGCTCGATGCGGGAGACCCGGACCACGTGCCAGCCGAACGGGCTCTGGACCGGCCCCCCGATCCGGCCCTCGGCGAGCGAGAACGCCAGGTCGCCGAGCGCCGGCAGCGGCATTTCGTCGCGCCGCAGGAGGCCCAGGTCCACCGGATCGGCCAGCGGGCCGCCGCTGGCGACCAGGTGCCGCGCCGCCGCCTCGTCCGGCAGCACCGCCTGAACCACCTGGCGCCGCTCCGGCAGATCGAACTGCGCCTTGCGGTCCTCGTAAAGCGCCGCGATCCGTTCCTCGGGCACCGCGATCCCCTCGCTCAGGTCGTCGGCCAGAAGGGAGACGTAGGCAAGGGCGCGGGCCTCCGGCGCCGTGTACCGCTCCGCGTGGGTTTCGTGATAGATCGCCAGTTGTTCCGAGGTCGGGGCGTCCGGTGCCGGGACGGCGTCCGGCGAGACCTGGACCACCTCGGCGACGCGCCGCTCGGCGCGGTAGCGGTACAACGGACCGGCCAGCGCGTCGGGCGTTGGCAGACCTCCGCCGATCGCCTGGGCGAGCGTGGCGCGTCCGAGGTCCTGGCGCACCTGCGCCACGAACATCGCCTCGGTCAGTCCGGCGCCCTGCAGCCGGCGCGTGAACAGATCGCGGTTGAACCGCCCCGATTCGTCCTTGAACGCGTCGATGGATTGGATCTCGCCGAGCACCATGGGGTCGCTGACCGTCAGGCCCAGGTCGCGCCCCGCCAGGTCGATGAGGGTGTCGCGGATCAGGCGCTGCACCACCAGACGATCGATCCCCAGCGCCTTGGCCTGCTCGTTGTCGATGCTCGTTCCGAGGGTCTGGCGCACCCGGTCCACCTCGCGCCGGAACGCCGTGTAGACCTGATTGGGGCCGATCGCCGCGTCGCCCACCTCGATCACCGCCTCGCCGCCGGAGCCGCCGCGGACGAAGTCGCCGATCCCCCAGGCCACGAAGCTGAGGATCAGCAGGCCGAACAGGATTTGGATGACGAAGGATCTGGAACGCTTACGGATGAAGTCCAGCATGGCGGGCTCGGTCGGTTGCGGGGCGGGCGGGAACGCGGCGGATGATAGAAGCCGCCGCGAGGGGTCGCAACCACGTTTTCCGGCGCCCGGCCGAGCCTACCCCGGGGGGTGGTTGCCGGGCGGCGGTTTCGTGGTAGACCAGGGGCGTCTCGCAACCAATCGGGAGGAGGGGACCATGACCGCACGGCGGCCGCTGATCGCGGGCAACTGGAAGATGAACGGCCTGTTGGCCGATGGCCGGGCTCTGGCGGCGGGTGTCGCCGAAAAGCGCAAGGCGTTCGGGGAGAGCGCCCCGTTCGACATGCTGGTCTGTCCACCGTTTACCCTCGTCACGGCGGTGGTGGACGCGGTCGCCGGGTCCGGCGTCGAGGTGGGCGGGCAGGACTGCCACACCGCCGAGAAAGGCGCCCACACCGGCGATGTCGGCCCGGCCATGCTCAAGGATGCCGGCTGCGCCTACGTGATCGTCGGCCATTCGGAGCGCCGCACCGATCACGGCGAAACCGACGCCGTGGTCAAGGCCAAGGCGGAAGCGGCCCTGGCCGCCGGACTCAAGGTCATCGTCTGCATCGGCGAGACCCTGGAGGAGCGCGAGGCCGGCCAGACCCTCGACGTCAACAAGCGGCAGCTCAACGGCTCCCTGCCGGCCGGCGCGAGCGCCGAGAACTGCGTCATCGCCTACGAGCCGGTGTGGGCGATCGGGACCGGCAAGGTGGCGACGCCGGAGCAGGCGCAGGAGGTCCACGCGGCGATCCGGGCCGAACTCAAGGGCCTCGTCGGCGGCATCGCAGAAGACATGCGGATCCTCTACGGCGGCTCCATGAAGCCCGGCAACGCGGCCGAACTGATGGCGCAGACCGACATCGACGGCGGCCTGATCGGCGGCGCGTCGCTGAAGGTGGACGACTTCATCGGAATCGCCGAGGCGGCCGGATAAGCTGTTTCGTCCCGAATCCGAGTTTCGTTTGAACGCAGGCTGCGCGACGCCGCCCGCCGATCAGCCGGTCAAGCGCGGCCGATAGAACACATGGCGCCCGATTCGCCGCACCGGCGCCATCAGGCGGACCCATTTCGGGGTCACGTAGGTGGCGTGATAGAACAACGCGCCGTCGGTCGGGTCGGGCGTGTCCGCGTAGAGGCTGCGCAGGGCGACCGACCGGGCCTCGGCCCAGGCGCCTTGGTCGCGCGGCGTATCGTCGCGCCCGTCGCATTGCCAGGAGAACTGGCAGCCCGTCCGCCGCTCGGCGCCCTGGGTGACCACGCCGCAGACGGTGTCGGGAAAGTCGTCGCTGCGCACCCGGTTCAGGGTCACCTTGGCGACCGCCATCTGGCCGTTCGGGGATTCCGAACGCGCTTCCCAGTACACGTTGAGGGCGAGGCAGGCCAGGTCGTCCGACAGGCCCGACGGCACCGTCGGAGCGACCGACGGCGCGCGCCCGGGCGTCGGTTCGAGGGCGCAGGCGAGGGCGGCGAGGACAATCGTCGCCGCTAGGCGGCGGCCCTGCGCCGCCCGTTTCCGATGGGCCGTCATGTGGTCACGTCGTTTGCTGCGGGATCGTTCGGATTTGACGTAAATATGAGTCAAATCTAATTAAGTCAAGTCCGTGACATGGGGCGGCACATCCCGGCGGCCCGACGACCGATCCATCTGCACCACGGACACCCCGCTCGAAAGCGGTACAACACGCAACATAATGTTATTCAATTCAGGGGCTTGAAGGCGAACACGGCTCCGTTACCTGAACTCTATCTCGAAGCTGCCGAAAGGCTGCCCGGTCGATCAAGCGGGTTGCGGGGCGGTTGTCAGCCCTCCGCCACACCCTCCGCGGCGTCATCGCCGTCCATGTCCCCCGGGCCATCGGTCGGCACCAGCGCCATCAGGCCGGCCGACTGGCGGATCGCCGCCTCGATGTCATGGGCGATCCCGGGATTGTCGCGCAGGAACTGCTTGGCGTTCTCGCGGCCCTGGCCGATCCGCTGGTCGTGGCAGGAAAACCAGGAGCCGGACTTGTCGACCACCCCGGCCTTGACCCCCAGGTCGAGCAGTTCGCCGGTCTTCGAAATGCCCTCGCCGTACATGATGTCGAACTCGGCCAGCTTGAACGGCGGCGCCACCTTGTTCTTGACCACCTTGACCCGGGTCTGGTTGCCGACCACCTCGTCGCGGTCCTTGATCTGGCCGGTGCGGCGGATCTCAAGGCGCACCGAGGCATAGAACTTCAGGGCATTGCCGCCGGTGGTGGTCTCCGGGTTGCCGAACATGACGCCGATCTTCATGCGGATCTGGTTGATGAAGATGATCAGGGTGTTCGAGCGGGCGACCGAGGAGGTGAGCTTGCGCAGGGCCTGACTCATCAGGCGCGCCTGAAGCCCCACGTGGGCGTCGCCCATCTCGCCTTCCAGTTCGGCGCGCGGCACCAGGGCGGCCACCGAATCGATCACCAGCACGTCGATGGCGCCGGAGCGGACCAGGGTATCGGCAATCTCCAGCGCCTGCTCGCCGGCGTCCGGCTGCGAGATCAGGAGGTCGTCCACGTCGACCCCCAGCTTGCCGGCGTAGACCGGGTCCAGGGCGTGCTCGGCGTCGACGAAGGCGCAGGTGCCGCCGGCTTTCTGGGCCTCCGCCACCGCGTGCAGGGCGAGGGTGGTCTTGCCGGAGCTTTCCGGGCCGTA
>JANQGL010000363.1 GCA_028277325.1 Magnetospira sp. | reverse complement strand
CGCGGTTGGTCGACGGGACGCGTCCCTCGGTGGTGCCCAGCACCGGCGTCAGCGCGCACCGGGTGGACCGCATGGTGGCGCGTTGGCCGGCGTCGTTTTCCAGGACCATCAGGTTGTGGTCCCCCGGCAGGCCGCGCGCCTTGGCGAAGGCGAGCCGGACGTGGTCGCCCATGACCGACCAGCGCCCCGGCGACGCGCCGCCGCTCAGGCCCTGCAGGTGCTGGATCAAGCGGCCGTCCCAGCCGAAGAACAGGTGCGTGGTCCGGTCGGTCGGACTTGAGGGTCCGGCCGGCCACCGCGTCGCCCAGGGCGTCGCCGGCCAGGACGCGCCACCCCTCTCCGGCCGCGTCCGCCCGCGCCTGCACGCAGGTTTCCTCGGTCCACCGGGGCCGCGGAACCGTCTGGCAGGCGGCCACGGTCACGACCAGCAGAGCGGCGAGCACGGCTTTCGGATCCGGCACGGCGCACCCCTCCCGTTGACACCCATTCGCGGCCGGGCCCGGCGTTAGGCGAGCGCCGCGCAGAACCGCTGGATGCGGGTGCAGGCTTCCGTCAGCGCCGCGTCGGAGGTGGCGTAGGAGACCCGGAAGTGGGGCTCCAGGCCGAACGCGGCGCCGTGCACCGCCGCCACGCCTTCCGACTCCAGCAGCGCGGTGACGAAGTCCTCGTCGCTGGCGATGGTCTTGCCGTCCGGGGTCGCCTTGCCGATGCAGCCGGCGACCGAGGGATAGACGTAGAAGGCGCCCTCCGGGGTCAGGCAGGTGATGCCCTCGGCCGCGTTGAGCATGTCGACCACCAGGTCGCGGCGCCGCCTGAAGGCGTCGTTGCGCGGCCCGATGAAGTCCATCGGCCCGTTGAGCGCCCCCACCGCGGCGGCCTGCGAGATCGACGAGGTGTGGGTGGTGCTCTGCGAGGACAGCTTGTTCATCGCCTTGACGATCTCCAGCGGGCCGCAGGCCCAGCCGACCCGCCAGCCGGTCATCGCCCAGGCCTTGGACACCCCGTTCAGGGTCAGGGTGCGGTCGAACAGCTCCGGCACCACCTGGGCGATGGTGGTGAACCGGAAGCCGTCGTAGACCAGATACTCGTACATGTCGTCGGTCATCACGTGCACCTGCGGGTGCCTCTTCAGCACCTCGCCCAGCGCCTTCAGGTCGTCGGCCGTGTAGGCGGCGCCGGTCGGGTTGGACGGCGAGTTGAGGATCAGCCACTTGGTCTTGTCGGTGATCGCCGCGTCGAGGTCGGCCGGCGCCATCTTGAAGCCGTTGTCCTGGGCGCAGTCGACGATCACCGGGGTGCCCTCGGCGATCAGGGTGATGTCCGGATACGACACCCAGTAGGGGGCCGGGATCACCACCTCGTCGCCCGGGTCGATGGTCGCCATCAGGGCGTTGTAGATGGTCTGCTTGCCGCCGCAGCCCACGTGGACCATGTCCGGGGTGTAGGAGAGGCCGTTGTCGCGTTCGTGCTTCTCGCAGATCGCCTTGCGCAGTTCCGGGATGCCGGCCGGCGGGGTGTACTTGGTCTTGCCCTGCGCCATCGCCTCGGCCGCCGCCGCCTTGACGTGGTCCGGGGTGTCGAAGTCGGGCTCCCCGGCCCCGAGGCCGATGACGTCGCGCCCGGCCGCCTTCAGTTCGGCCGCCTTGGTCGACACGGCGATGGTGGGCGAGGGCTTGACGAGACTCAGACGGCGGGCGATGAAGGCCATGAATCGGACTCCTGATTAGAGGGAACTGGATACTAACCCTATCCGGCCCGGTTGGAAATTGGATTGGTTTGCGATGGCCGGCCCGGGGGACGGGGCGGAGGCCGCGGTTCAGGCGCGGTCCCGCGCCTCACTCCGGATGAATCCGCTTCCTGCAGAACGCGGCGCGCCGCCCGGGGTCCAGGACGATCTCCTCGCTCGCCGGCCGGCCCAGCAGATACCAGTCCGCCGACCCGTCCACGTATTCGATGGCCGGCCCGTCCTCGCGATGCAGGAAGCCGTTGATCCACCATTGGCGCATGGCGGTCTCGTCGACCACCGCCGGCCCGTCGTCGCGATGGCGCGTGCCGTTCACCCACCACTGCCTCACGCCGTCGTGGGTGACGACGGCGGGTCCGTCCTCGCGGTGGCACAGGCCGTTCAGGTACCATTCCCGGGTGCCGTCCGTATCGACCACCGCCGGACCGTCGTCCCGGTGCGGCCTTCCGTCCACCCACCACTCCCTCCGGCCCGAGGAAAGCTCGACGGCGGGCCCGTCCAGCCGATGCAGGCCGCCATTCAGGAACCACGCCGTCGAGCCGTCGGGTCGGATCGCCGCCGGGCCGTCCTCGCGATGGAGGTGTCCCCGCAACCGCCATTCGACCGTTCCGTCCTCATCGACCGTCTTTTCCGGGGTTTCAGGCATATCGAGAACCTTCAGGCGTCGCCCCGCGTTCCCGAGGCGGGGCAAGGGGTGGATGGAGCCGCTTGCGCGGTCGGGGCGCGAACCGCCTGTGCCGACTTCGCACACCGCCGCGGACCGCCGACACCGACCGGCCGCGCGACGGGTCGGGTTCGCGCGACCGGCAAGACGGGCCGACGATCCGATCAAGCGGCACCGGGATCGGTTCCGCCTGATCGGTGAATCGCCCGCGAACCTTCTGGAATCACGCGATCTTATCCGAACGCACGGACTCGATGCCGACCCCGGATGTCCGGAAGCCGCGTCAGGGCGTCTTCGGTGTGGTGTATTCGGCGACCTTCTGCATCGGTTCCCAGATGGTTTCGTACCCGACGAACCCCTTCTCGTTCGGCGCCATCTGCCGGGTGGTCACGAACCGCGTCTTGCCTTCCGGAACCTTCGGCCGGGTTTTCGGTGCCTCGCTCATGATGTCCTTTCCTCCATTGTTTCTCGGGTTGCCTGCTGCGGGTTAAAACCTGTGAAGACTCCGTTCCGGTCCAGCCCCGGGCGCCGGGGCGGTCCTTCAGATCGGGACCTTGAGCGCCTCGTCGACGTCGGCCGGCGCGCCCACCGCGCCGCCCGCCGCGATCTCTTCCTCGGTCGCATCCCGCACGCTCAGGATCTCCAGGGTGAACACGACGACCCGGCCGCACAGCGGGTTGTTTCCGTCGACGGTCAAGGTCCTGTCGTCCATCCGCGTGACGAGGAAGCTCCGCGTCTCGCCGGTGTCGTTCTCCATGTGGATGGTGGTGCCGATCTCCCGGTATTCCTCGGGAACGTTGTCGATGCGGTCGGTGAAGACCAGGGATTCGTCCCGCGGGCCGAAAATCCTGTCGCAGTCGATCGTCACCTCGATCACGTCGCCCGCCGACTTGCCTTCCAGTTCCTGGGTGACGGCGCGAGACAGGACGTCGCTCCTGCCATGGACGTAGCCCAGGGGGAACTCGACCCCGGCGAGCAGGTCCCCCGTCTTGAGGTCGGTCACCCTGTAGGTGAGCTCGACCAGTTTGTTGTCCTGGATGGTATCCGTCATGCCGACTCCGTGCCGGGCCTCAGAAGATCGAGGCCCCGAAAATCCTGATCTCTCCGTCCTCGTAGCCCAGGACCAGCCTGCCGAGCCACTCCCCCTCGCGGACGGTGCACCTTTGCCGGTAGAGGACCGTCACGTGCTCGCCCCGGCGGATGATGCCCAGGCAGTCGACCATGCCCGACAGGTTCCGGGCCAGCTCGCTGTGCGCGAACTGCCGGCCCACCTCGATCTCGTTCAGGCCGCGCGACAGGCCGGACGAGAAATCCTTGACGAATTCCCCGTACCTCCCCTCGTTCGAGTACCGGATGAGGTCGCTCCACATGGCGTTGGCGACGGCCAGGATCTCGTCGTCGGTCTGGTCGATAATGTTCATCTGCGATTCTCTGCCCGGGCCGCAAGCCGGCCTTAAACCGGACGCCGCGGAAAGGACCGACACGGCGCATGCCGATCCTTTCCGCGGCCGGACGGACGTTCCGGATGAACGCCCGCCCGCCAGTCCGCTACTCGTTCGCACTCACCAGGTGATAGCAGGGAGCCTTCTCCATGGTGTATTCCCCGGTTTCCGGGTCGCGACGGGAAACCGTCAGGACGTGCCAGTTCTCGTCGTCCAGCTTCAGGGCGTCGCCCCGGTAGTAGTAGCCGGGCCAACGGGTTTCCTTGCGGAACAGGGTGTGCTGCATGACCGCCTCGGAGGTCATGTGACGGTGCTTCAGCTCCCAGGCCCGCAGCAGCTCGTGCACGTCCCTGGCGGCCAGCTTCTCGAGGTCCTCCTCCATGATCTTCATTTTCTTGAGGCCGATGTTGAGCAGCTTGTCGTTGGTCATGTAGTTGACCGTCACCCCGCCGCAATACTCGTCCATCAGCTTCTGCAGACGGTCCAGGCCCTGGCGCGGGTTGATGTAGTTCGGGTTGACGTCGCCGGCGACGATCTCGTTCCGATAGACCGTGTAGTGCTCCAGGGGCTTGTAGACCTGTTCCCTGCGGTCCTCGATCTGCTTCTCGGACACCCGGATGCCCTCGGCCTTGCCGTCGTCGATATACCTGCAGGCGGCCTTGGCGGCCAGCCGGCCTTCGGTGAACGAGCCGGAGGAGAAGGCGTGCGGGGTGCCGCCGACCGCGTCGCCGGCCCCGAACAGGCCCTCGACCGTGGTCATGCGGTTGTAGCCCCAGAAGTACTCCGGCGGGGAGACGTCCTCGGGGCCGGAGCACCAGGCGCCGCACCCGGTGGCGTGGGACCCCATCACGTAGGGCTCCGAGGTGGTCAGTTCCGGGTTCTCGAACTTGGGGTCCACGTCGGTGGCGGCCCACAGCACGGCCTGGCCGACGGTCATGCCCAGGAAGTTGTGCCAGCCGATCTCTTCCAGGTGCGGGTCCTGGAAGGCTTCCATGGTGACCATGTGGATCGGCCCGCGACCGGCGTTCACCTCGTTGATGAGCGCGTGGTTGCGCAGGCAGGTCGGGATCGGCCGGTGGGTCGCATGCGACACCTCCGGATCCAGGTATTCCTTGCCGACCATCTTCTGCAGGTCCGGGAACCACTTGGACTCGTACTCTTCGCCGTAGGCGTTGCAGGTATAGGTCTTGAGGTGCAGGAAGTAGGCGCCCACCGGGCCGTAGCCGTCCTTGAA
>JANQGL010000241.1 GCA_028277325.1 Magnetospira sp. | reverse complement strand
GACCGACCGCTCCAGCGCCACCCGGGCGTCCTCGTCCCACGGCAACTCGCGGTGCAGGCGCGACGGCGTCGGGTCGACCACGTCGAGGTCGCGGCCCAGCGGCAGGATGTGGAACAGCGCGTCGGACAGCGCGTTGCAGACCTCCTGCACCAGGTAGGTGGCCCCGGCGTAGCCCATGAACGGGGTGCCGGTGTGGCGGCGCACGATGGCGCCCGGGAACGAGGCCGGGATATAGACCGCGCGGCCGCCGGTCTCGGCCAGGTACATGCGCTCGTTGTAGCTGCCGAACAGGACCAGCGGCGGGGTGTCCTGGATCGCCCGGCGGACCGCCTGGTTGTCGGGCTTGACGCCGGCGGCGCGGGCGAAGGCGAAGCTGCACGGCAGGCCCATCTCGTCTTCCAGGAAACGCCGCACCCCGCGCGCATAGGTCTCGGTGGCCACGATTCCGAAGCTGGCGGTGCCGAAGAAGTCCTGGGTCACCGACCGCCAAAGGTCCCAGATCGGCTTGATCGTGGTGTGCTTCTCGCGGGCGATGAAGGGCTCCGGATCCAGGTCCAGCACCTCGCCCAGGGCGCGCAGGAACCTGGTCGTCGAATGCAGGCCGATCGGCGCCCGCAGCCAGGGCTTGTCGAGGGCCTCGCAGAGCGCCTGGCCGTATTCGCGGTACATGCAGACGCTGGCGTCGGCGTCGGCCAGGCGCGGGATGTCGTCGATGTGCACGCCGAGCGGGAACACCATGTTCACGTCGGCCCCGAGGCCGGCGATCAGGCGTTTCAGTTCCGCCAGGTCGGACCACATGTTGAAGCTGCCGTAGGCCGGGCCGACGATGTTGACCGACGGCCTGGCGTCGGCGGCGCGGGCCTTCCTCTGGCCGCCCCGGCGCTTCCTGCCGTACCGGGTCCACAGCCAGGTCAGGGCGCGGTCGGCGCTCTGCCATTGGTCCTCGTCGATGGTGCGCGGCAGGAACCGGTGGATGCCGGTGCCCTCGGGGACCACGCCGCCGCCGAGCATCTCGGCGAGCGAGCCGGTCACCACCACCGCCGGCCGATCCGGATCGAGACTGCCGTGGGCGCGCGCCATCGCCTGTTCGGTGCCGGTCTGGCCCAGTTCCTCCTCGCCGAGCCCGGTGACCACCACCGGCAGCTCGTGCGGCGGCAGGGCGTCGGTGTAGTGCAGGACCGCCGTCACCGGCAGGTTCTCGCAGCCCACCGGGCCGTCGATGATCACCTGCAGCCCCTTGACGGCGGCGAACATGTAGACGGAGCCCCAGTACCCCCCGGCGCGGTCGAGATCGATCACGAACATGAATCGACCTCCTTCGGCGCCTCGTGCCACACCCCGGCCGTCTCGCCCTGCCCGACCCCGGCGAAGAACTCGCGCATGGTCTCGAACCGGTCCTTGTTGGCCATCGCCGCGTTGAGCACCTGGGCCAGCGACCCGGCCCCGGCCGGTCCCATCAGCGGGCGGGCCGAGATCAGGTTGGTGAAGTAGAGGGCCGGAATGGCCATCTGCTTGGCCTTCTGGACCACCGGCGTGGTGCCGATGGCGACGTCGGGCCGGATGTCCTCGACCGCCCGCACGTCGTCTTCCAGGGTGGCGCGGTAGTTGATCTCGACGCCCCTGGCCTGCAGCCATTCGCGGTCGGGGTCCGACCACGCGGTGCGCGGCGCGGCGGTCCCCACGTAGGGCACCTCGGCACCGCTCTCGATCAGCAGGCGGGCGACCAGCAGTTCCGAGCCCTCGTAGCCGGAGACCACGATACGGCCGCTGATCGGCCTGCCGGCCAGCGCCGTGTCGATGGCCGGCAGGATGCGGTTCTGCGCCTCGGCCACCTTGTCGGCGGCGATCCCGCAGGCGTCGCCCACCGCGGCCAGCCAGGCGGCGGTGCCGTCGCGGCCGACCGGCGCCGAGCCGACCACCGGACG
>JANQGL010000325.1 GCA_028277325.1 Magnetospira sp. | reverse complement strand
GCGATCGGGACCGGCACCAGGAAGACATCCCCCGGGCGCAGGTCCTCGGTCAGCGGATAGACCGGGATGACCTGGCTCGCCCGGATGGTCAGCGCCCAGTCCCTGGCCACGTCCTCCAGCTCGGTCGTCGGATCGGCGGCGCATCCGGCCAGGAAGGCCGCCGCGCCGACAAACGCCACCGTCGCGCGAATGGACCGTCTCCGGATCATGAGTTCCTCCCTGTCCGACCGGATGCATCGAATGGTTTCCCGGCCCGAACAGGGTTCCTCCATTGAAACGGTTTGGCAAGTTTTTTTCGCTATCCGGTTGCAGTCGGACGGCGCGGCGACCTACCGGAGGGCCGCCGCCTCGGCCCGCATGGCGGACAGGAACGACGCCTCCGAGCCCAGGCGCAGGTAGCTGAGGGCACAGCCCAGGGACCGATCCTCGCCGTCCTCGCCGGCCGCCGGGCAGGCCGCCCGCGGCACCGTGGCCCGGGCCGCCTGGCGGGTCTCCCCGTCCTCGACGATCAGGGCGTGCGGCAGATCGGCCTCGCGACGCGGCAGGGGCGTGGCCGCCGCCGCGCCGTCGTCCGGCGCCGCCGCGTCGGCCGCGACCCCGGGGTCCTCGTCCGGCCGCTCCAGGACGATGTCCGGCTGCACGCCGAGGGCCTGGATGGTGCGCCCCGAAGGCACGTAGTAGAGGTCCGTGGTCAGGCGCAGGGCGCCCTCGAGCTCCAGCGGGCTGACCACCTGCACCGAGCCCTTGCCGAAGGTGCGGGCGCCCATCACCACGGCGCGGCGGTTGTCCTGCAGGGCGGCGGCGACGATCTCCGCCGCCGAGGCCGAGCCGCCGTTGACCAGCACCACCAACGGCTTGCCGCGCGCCAGGTCGCCGTAGGCCGCGCGGTGGGTCCGCGTGCCGGTGGTGTCGCGGCCGCGCACCGACACCACCACCCCGTCGTCGAGGAAGGCATCGGCCAGCAGCACCGCCTGGCGCAGCAGGCCGCCCGGATTGTTGCGCAGGTCGAGCACGTAGCCGCGCAGGCGACCGGCCCCGATCTCGCCGCGCAGGGCCGCCAACGCCTCGATGACCCCGTCGTCCACCTTTTCCGAGAAACTGCTGACCCGGATGTAGCCGATGTCGCCCTCGGCCCGCCATTTCACCGGGTTGACCTCCACGATGGCCCGCTCGATGGTCACGTCGAAGGGATCGCGGTCGGCGCGGTGGATGGTCACCGTGATCCGGGTCCCCGGCTCGCCGCGCATCACGCGCACCGCGTCGCCGAGCGTCATGCCGTCGACGGGCTTGCCGTCCAGACGGCTGATCAGGTCGCCGGACCGGATGCCGGTCCGGTAGGCGGGGGTGTCGTCGATCGGCGAGATCACCTTCACCCAGCCGCTGTCCTTGTCCATGGTGACCTGGATGCCGAGGCCGCCGAACCGCCCCCGCGTGCTGACCTTGAGCTCGTTCAGTTCCTCGGGGCCGAGGTAGCTGGAATGCGGGTCCAGCTCGCTCATCATGGCGTCCAGCGCCGCCTCGGCCAGGGCCCGGTCGGTGACCGGTCCGCCGTCCTCCGGCCGATGGTCGGCGAGGCCGCGGATGGCGGCGTCGATCAGGGACGCCTCGTCGACCGGATGCACGTAGTCCTCGCGCACCCGATCGAAGGCTTCGCCGAAATGCTCCAGGAACGCCGGGTCACCGTCCGAGCGCGCGGCGTAGGCCTCCCTGAAGCGCGGGAACTCCCTCGACGACGGCGGCCCGAACATCATGTTGCCGAGGCCGCTGAAGGCCCGCGTCACGGAGACGCCGGGCCCCATGCAGCCGGACAGGCCGTGCGCCGCCATCACCCCGAGCAACAATCCGACGGCCAGCAGGGCGCCGCGCGACAACACCCACCTCACGTGCCGAGACCAGGCGGTCGGCGGCGATCAGCCATCGGCGGTGATCCTCTCCTTGAGCTCGCCAAGCACCCGCTCCGCGTCCTCGTTCTCCACCTGGCAGGTTCCGGCCGCGCTGTGGCCGCCGCCGCCATAGGACAGCATAAGCTCTCCGATGTTGGTTTTCGAGGAGCGGTTGATCACCGACTTGCCGACCGCGAACACGGTGTTCAGGCGTTGCAGGCCCCACAGCACGTGGATCGAGATGTTGGTCTCCGGGAACAGGGCATAGATCACGAACCGGTTGCCGGCATAGATCACTTCCTCGCCGCGCAGGTCGATGACACCCAGGTTGCCGTGCAGCGTCGTGCAGCGGCGGATCTGCTCCTCGAACAGGGGCTGGTGCTCGCGATAGAGATCGACCCGCTCCTTGACGTCGGGCAACGCCATGATCTCGTCGATGGTGTGGTTGCGGCAGTAGTCGATGAGCTCCATCATCAACTGATAATTGGAAATGCGGAACTCCCGGAACCGCCCGAGACCGGTCCGCGCGTCCATCAGGAAATTGAGCAGCGCCCAGCCCTGCGGCTCACGGATTTCGTCCTCGACGAACTGCGCCGAATCGCCCTTGTCGACGGCCGTCATGAGATCGACGGAGATGTCGGGAAACGCCTCGGCGCCGCCGTAGTGGTTGTAGACCACGCGCGCCGCCGACGGCGCGTCCGGGTCGACCACGTAGTTTTCGGGGATGCTTTCGAGGCGCAGGGTTTCGCTGTGGTGATGATCGAACGCCAGCCGGACCCGGGGATCGTAGGGAAGGTTGGTGGTGATGTCGGTGCTGGCCAGAAGAACCGTCCCGTCCTGGACGTCCTTCGGATGCACGAACTTGATCTCGCCGACCATCCTGCGGTCCCGTAGCAACACGGCGCAAACGAGGCCGTCGAAGTCGCTGCGCGTCACCAACCGGAATTTCTCTTCCGCCATCGAATCTCTCCGTCGATCCGCCAACCCGGCGCCTACTTTAAGTGCTTCCGCCCTCGGATGAAAGGGGTCTTGGCGCGACCTCCCCGCGACGCCCGGCGAGCAGGAATTCGCGGTTGCCGTCCGGTCCGGCGAGCGGGCTGTCGACGATCCCGTCCACCGCCCATTCCGGTTGCGCGTTCACCCAATCGCGCACCGCGCCGCAGACCTCGGCGTGCAGGAGCGGGTCGCGCACCACGCCGCCCTTGCCGACCCGGCCGCGCCCGACCTCGAACTGCGGCTTGACGAGGGCGACCAGCCGGGCATCGGGCGCCGCCAGGGCGAGCGGCGCCGGCAGCAGGGTGCGCAGGCCGATGAAGCTGGCGTCGCAGACGATCAGGTCGACCGGCTCCGGCACCTGTTCGGCGGTCAGGTGGCGGGCGTTCACCCGTTCCAGAACCACCACCCGGCGGTCGGTCCTGAGCTTGCGGGCCAATTGCCGGTGGCCCACGTCGACCGCGTAGACCCGCCTTGCGCCCCGGCTCAGCAGGACGTCGGTGAAGCCGCCGGTCGACGCCCCCACGTCAAGGCAGACGCATCCCGCCGGATCGATCGCGAAGCGGTCCAGGCCGCCGGCCAGCTTCAGCCCGCCACGCGACACCCAGGGATGGTCCCGGCCCTTGACCTGGATCGGCGCGTCGACGCGGGTCGGCTGACCCGGCTTGTCGAGTCGCCGGGCGTCCGAATAGACGCAGCCGGCCACCACCAGGGCCCGGGCCCGGCTGCGGCTGTCCGCCAGTCCCCGGTCGACCAGCAGCCGGTCGAGGCGCGTGCGTTCGACCGCCATGGTCTAGGGCCTGTAGACAATCATGTTGGGGCCTCGGCGGCAGGCGGTCGCGATCTAATTCGCCGCGTTTTGCCCGGCGAGTTCCCGGTAAACGAAATCGGCGACAACCTGATATCCCTCCTCGTTGAAATGCCCGTTGCAATCCCTGGCCTGGCCGATGTAGGAGCAGAGACCTTTCTCGCCCGCGCGCTCCGCCAGATAGGCCGTCACGTCAAAATAGTCCACGCCGTCGGGGACCAGGGTCTCGATGATCTCGAGACCATGCGGCTTGCCCTCGATCACCGTGTCGACGAATTCCACGTCCGGGATCAACATCACGCCGCAACGGGTTCCGCTTTTTCGGCACAACAGGGAAAAATAGTCGAGAACGGATTTGATCCTTGAAACCCTTTGCTCGCTCATCCCGGACCCGGTATCGTACCAGGCTGGATAGTTCAGGTTGTTCAAACGCGCACCGTCCATCAACTTACCGAAACGTATCTGCCCAAGCGCCTTCCCCGCGACGCTCAGAAACGTGTAGGAATACGGGAAGCTCGCCGCGATCCTCGATTTGATACCGTCGCCGTCGGGCAGGTAAGCCTCGTATTCGAGGTGCGCCGCCGGATCCTCGATGACCGCGTAGACACGATCCGGATCGGCCTCGACGATCGGCACCGCGACCGGCTGTCCGGACCCGGACGGAGCAATCGTTGGCTTGAAGGAAAACGTGTTCGCTCCGGAAAGCAGGTAACGCCACTGGTTGTTCATCCGGTTGATGTTGTCCGGATAAATGGACAGCAACACGTACCGCGCATGCCTCGGGCCGTTCTGCTCGAATCTGAGGACGGCTTGATCGGTGCCGTATCCGCCGATTCCGAAATTCTCCACCCGGCAACTCAGCAGCTTCGCCAGCCGGTTGCCCCAGGCGTGTTCATCGTCGACCTCATCCGAATAGGTAAAGGAATCGCCGTAGAGGGCCACGCAGACCGGCGTCGGCGGCAAGGAGTCGTTGGCCGGGCTCTTGCGCGCCCCCGATGCGTCGGCCCGCGCCGCGAGCCAGTCCGAGGTCGGCCACCCAAGAACCGGATGCCGAATGGATAAATACTCATCGATTTCATCCCGGGTGACCTCCGGTTCCAGGTAAACCAGCGACCGGACCAAGGGAATCCCCATATTCAGGGCGAGATACGAAGAGATTTCGATGACCGCAAATACAAGGACCGCGACAAGAGCATAACCAAAAATCTTTACCTGTTTTTTCGTATCGCTTTTTTTCATGGCCCGATCACCTCAAGATCCACGACCGTCCGCGGCCGATCAAAATCAAACGCGCTTTGTCGACGGGTTCCCGAGGCTTGGCCCTTTTCGGGATGTCCGGGGATGCCGGTTCCGAAGATCCGCCCCTCGGGTTCGGCTCGCGGGATGCGACGGAGGCCATATGACGAACGGCAGGAACGGGGCTCTCCCAATCCTCCACCCGCATGCTCGGACAGTCTCCCGGGGTTTCGAGCCGGTCGGCGACGTCGCGCAGCATATGACCCTTGGCCCCACGATTCAAGGCTACGCCGACCGTCGGGCAGGGCGTTCCCGGCCCGGCCTCCGCCGCCCGCGGAACCGCCGACGGGGCCGCAGGACCGGCCGGACGGCGCCCCGCACCGTCCGGGCGAACCGGCCCGTCCGCGCGCCGCTCCCTCGCATTTCGCGCCCGCCATACCCATGTGTCACGCAGGGTTACCGAGCGGCGGGGAGACTCGTTTGCGTGGTTGCGTTCCGCGCGGTCCCGGAGAATACCCCTACCCACCGAAAACCATCCGGAGGCATGCCGATGAAGGGCGACAAGGACATCCTCAAGCACCTCAACGCGGTCCTGAAGAACGAGTTGACCGCGATCAACCAGTATTTCCTGCATGCCCGCATGCTCAAGGACTGGGGGTACGCGGCCCTGGCCGACCACGAGTACAAGGAATCGATCGAGGAGATGCAGCACGCCGACAAGCTCATCGAACGCATCCTGTTCCTGGAGGGACTGCCCAACCTGCAGGATCTGGGGCACCTGATGATCGGCGAGACGGTGCCGGAAATCCTCGCCAACGATCTCAGGCTGGAGTTCACCGCCCGCGACGCCCTGGTCGCCGGGGTGAAGCTGACCGAGGAGCGCGGGGATTTCGTCACCCGCGGCATCCTGTCCGGAATCCTCGACGACACCGAGGGGCACATCGACCATCTGGAGACCCAGGTCGCGCTGGTCGAGTCGCTGGGCGTGCAGAACTACCTGCAGTCGGCGATGGGCGGCAAGACGGCCGAGTGATCGCGCGCCGATCGGCCCCGGCACGCGCGCCCGTGCCGGGGTTCAAGGAAGTTTCACATCACCCCGCGGCCGCGGGGCTCTAAAGTCGAGCGTGGACCCGTACGAACATTCCGGTCGGTCGAAAGCGCATCGCCCCATGACATCCAAGTCCCCTTCCCTGGTCGCCGCCCTGCTGGGCCTGGCGGCCGTCGCCGCGCCACAGGACGGGAGCGCGGTCGACCTGCGGACGCGGGCGCTCGGCAACGAGTTCGCCTACGTCCCGCCGCAGTGCTACACCATGACCCGCGACGCGGCGGGCCGGGTGCACAACCCGTGCTACGC
>JANQGL010000185.1 GCA_028277325.1 Magnetospira sp. | reverse complement strand
TGATGTCGGACAGCACCGCGACGCCGTCCTCCTCCTTGACCAGGCCCATGGCGATGCCGGCCACCGGCCTCTTGAGCGGCACCCCGGCGTCCATCAGGGCGAGCGACGAGCCGCACACCGTGGCCATCGAGGAGGACCCGTTGGACTCGGTGATCTCGGAGACCACGCGCACCGTGTAAGGGAAGTCCTCCTTGCTCGGCATCAGCGGGTTCACCGCCCGCCAGGCCAGCTTGCCGTGGCCGATCTCGCGCCGCCCGGGCGACCCCATGCGGCCGGCCTCGCCCACCGAATAGGGCGGGAAGTTGTAGTGCAGCATGAAGCTGTTGCGCCATTCGCCCTCGAGCGCGTCGATGATCTGCTCGTCCTGGCCGGTGCCCAGGGTGGCGACCGCCAGGGCCTGGGTCTCGCCGCGGGTGAACAGCGCCGAGCCATGGGCGCGCGGCAGGATGCCGACCTCGGAGATGATCGGCCGCACGGTGCGGGTGTCGCGGCCGTCGATGCGGCGGCCGGTCTTGAGGATGTCGCGGCGGACGATCTTCTGCTCCAGCTTCTTGAAGATGCCGGACAGCACCACCGGATCGGCGTTCTCGTCGTCCTCCAGGTCGGCCGCGACCCGGTCCTTGACCGCCTGGACCTTGCCCTGGCGGGCCATCTTGTCGGTCTCGCCATAGGCCAGCCGAAGGTCCTTCTCGGCCATCTCGGTGACCCGGGCCGCCAGGTCGTCGTACCATTCCGGCGATTCGGGAACGTCGCGCGGCTCCTTGGCGCAGACCTCGGCCAGTTCGATGATCGCCTTGATCACCGGCTGGAAGCCTTCGTGGCCGAAGGTCACCGCGCCGAGCATCACGTCCTCGGTCAGTTCGTGGGCCTCGGACTCCACCATCAGCACGCCCTCGGTGGTTCCGGCGACCACCAGGTCGAGGACGCTGTCCGCCATCTCGTCGAGGCGCGGATTGAGGATATAGGCGCCGTCCCCGTAGCCGACCCGGGCGGCACCGATCGGGCCCAGGAACGGAATGCCGGAGATGGTGAGCGCCGCCGAGGCGCCGACCAGGGACACGATGTCGGGATCGTTTTCCAGGTCGTGCGCCAGAACCGTGCAGATGACCTGGGTCTCGTTGCGGAACCCGTCCGCGAACAGCGGCCGGAGCGGCCGGTCGATCAGCCGCGAGGTGAGGACCTCCTTCTCGGCCGGACGTCCCTCGCGCTTGAAGAAGCCGCCCGGGATGCGGCCGGCGGCGAAGGTCTTTTCCTGATAGTGAACGGTCAACGGAAAGAAATCGATCCCGGGGCGGACGGTCTTCTCGGCCACCGCCGTGCACAGCACCTTGGTTTCCCCGTAGGTCACCATCACGGCGCCGTCGGCCTGGCGGGCGATGCGCCCGGTCTCGATGACGAGCGGACGCCCGCCCCAGTCGATTTCCTTGCGGAATTCTTTGAACATACTTCCATCCTTCCAACATACGGACAAACCGGCCGCCACCCTTGTGAAGCGACCGGGCGCGGAGGCGTCAAGCCCCCGAAAAGCGCAAAGGCCGAAGCGGTGTCGCTCCGGCCCTCGCATGTGTGGCTTAACGGCGCAGGCCGAGCCGCTGGATCAGCGATTCGTAGCGGCCCGCTTCCTTGCCCTTGAGATAATCGAGCAGACGCCGACGCTGGCCGACCATGATCAGCAGGCCACGCCGCGAATGGTGATCCTTGTTGTGTTCCTTCAGGTGTTCGGTGAGGTTGCGGATCCGCTCGCTGAGGATCGCCACCTGAACCTCGGGCGAACCGGTATCGCCCTCGCCGCGCGCGTATTCGCGAATCAGCTCTTCCTTCCGCTCTGCGGTGATCGACATCGGGGACTCCTTTGACTAGAGATTCAACACGCGGACGGGCCTCACTTCGCCGCCCTCGATCCGGGCCAGGGCCACCGGCCGGCCGTCCGCCATGGCGCACACCGTGGCGCCCTGGGGAATGCCGGACAATGGGGATCGCCGAGCCACCGCCAGCAGGGAAACCGGCTGGCCGTTGCACAGGCGCCTCGCCTCGGGGTCGGTCAGGGCCAGCGCCGGGATGTCGTCCAGCGCGGTCTCGACCGGAAGCAGGTAGTCGTCAAGCGCGGCATGATGCCCCAACGCCTGTAGTTTATCCAGGGAAATCGCATCGGCTTCGGAAAACCGCCCGACCGCCGTGCGGCGCAGCCGCGCGATGTGCCCGACCGTGCCCAGGACCACCGCCAGGTCGCGCGCCAGGCTGCGCATATAGGCCCCCTTGCCGCTTTCCACCTCGAACTCGGCGTGGTCGGCGTCGATCGTCCGCCGCAGTTCGAACCGGTGCACCACGATGCGGCGCGGCGCGATGTCCACCTCGACGTCGGCCCGCGCCAGGTCGTAGGCCCGGCGGCCGTCGACCTTGCCCGCCGAGAACCTGGGCGGCACCTGCTCGATCTCGCCGACGAACCCACCGAGCGCCGCCCGTATGGCGTCGGCGTCGGGGCGCGCCGGGCTGGTGTCGGCCACCTCGCCCTCGGCGTCGTCGGTGGTCCGCGCCACGCCCCAGCGCACCGTGAACCGATAGACCTTGCGGCCGTCCATCGCGTAGGACACCGTCTTGGTGGCCTCGCCGAAGGCCAGCGGCAGGACCCCGGTGGCCAACGGATCGAGGGTGCCGCCGTGGCCGACCTTGGCGGCCCCGGTCAGTCGCCGCACCTGCCCGACGACGCCGTTCGACGTCACCCCGGCCGGCTTGTCGACGATCATCCAGCCGTGCAGGTCGCGGCCGCGCCGCCTACGACCCATCGTCGCCGCCTCCTCCGACCTCGCCGCCGTCGTCGCGCCCCGGGTCGAGGTCGCGCATCACGTCCGGGCGATGCAGAAGCGTCTCGATGCGGGCCGCCTCGTCGAACGAGGTGTCGGCCTTGAACGACAGCCGCGGCACCTTGCGCAGGCGCACCCGATGGCCGATTTCGTGGCGCAGGAACGGCACCGCGCGGTTGAGCGCATCGAGCACCGTCGACGGATCGCCGCCGCCGAGCGGCACCACGAAGGCGGTGGCGTTGGTCAGGTCGGGGCTGACCCGGACCTCGGTCACCGTCACCACGCGACCGGCGAGCGCCGGATCGCGGACCTCGCCGCGCTCCAGGACCCAGGCCAGGGCATGGCGGATTTCCTCGCCGACGCGAAGCTGGCGCTGGCTGGGGCCGCGGCTTTCGTGTCGTTTCATCGGAATCGGGTGTCCTGTCGCCGGGGATCGCTTTCGCGGCACCGCATGTTTCGAGGCTCGCTGCGTTCGCACCTCGGGATGAGGGCGTGACCCGTCCTGAGGCGCCCCGAAGGGGCCTCGAAGGGCGGGGCGGGTCCCGCGCGCCGCCTTTACAGCTCCGCCGCCACCTCCTCGATCTCGAAGCATTCGATGACGTCGCCCACCTTCAGGTCATCGTAGCTCTCGAACGACATGCCGCACTCGTATCCGTCGCGGACCTCCTTCACGTCGTCCTTGAACCGCTTGAGGGTGGACAGCGCCCCCTCGTGGATGACCACGTCGTCGCGCAGCAGGCGCACCTTGGCGCCGCGCTTGACGATGCCGTCGGTGACCATGCAACCGGCCACCGAGCCCACCTTGGTGATGCGGAACACCTCGCGGATCTCGGCATAGCCGAGGAAGGTCTCGCGCAGGGTCGGCGCCATGATGCCGGTCAGGGCCTTCTTGATGTCGTCGGTGACGTCGTAGATGATCGAATAGTACCGGATCTCCACGCCGTCGCGGCGCGCCATCTCGCGGGCCTGCGGGTTGGCGCGCACGTTGAAGCCGACCACGAAGGCGTTGGAGGCCTGGGCCAGGGTGATGTCGGACTCGTTGATGCCGCCGACCGCCGCATGCAGCACGCGGACCTTGACCTCCTCGTTGCCGAGTTTCTCCAGGCTGCCCAGGATGGCCTCCACCGATCCCTGCACGTCGCCCTTGACGACCACCGGCAGTTCCTTGGTCTCGCCCGACTGGATGCTCTCGAACATCTGCTCCAGGGTGCCGCGCTGGGAGGCCGCGTTGCGCGCCAGGCGGTCGCGCCGCTGCCGGTATTCGCTGACCTCGCGGGCCTTCTGCTCGTCCTCGACGGCGACGAAGTCGTCGCCCGCCGAGGGGGTGCCGTTGAGTCCCAGGACCTCGACCGGCATCGCCGGTCCGGCCGCCTCGATCTGTTGGCCGCGGTCGTCGATCAGGGCCCGCACGCGGCCGTGTTCGCCGCCGGTGACGAAGGGATCGCCCACCCGGAGGGTGCCGCGTTGCACCAGGATGGTGGCCACCGAGCCGCGTCCGCGCTCCATCTTGGCCTCGATCACCACGCCTTCGCAGGACCGGTCGGGGTTGGCCTTGAGATCCAGCATCTCGGCCTGCAGGAGGACCATCTCCTCCAGCTTGTCCAGGTTGATGCGCTGCTTGGCCGAGACCTCCACGGTGATGATGTCGCCGCCCATTTCCTCCGGCACCAGCTCGTGCTGAAGCAGCTCGGTGCGGACCCGGTTGGGATCGGCCTCCGGCTTGTCGACCTTGTTGATGGCGACGATGATCGGCACCTCGGCCGCCTTGGCGTGGCGGATCGCCTCCACGGTCTGCGGCATGATGCCGTCGTCGGCCGCCACCACCAGGATCACGATGTCGGTCACCTGGGCGCCGCGCGCCCGCATCTGGGTGAACGCGGCGTGACCCGGGGTGTCGATGAAGCTGATCTTGGCGCCGGAATCCAGGGTCACCTGATAGGCGCCGATGTGCTGGGTGATGCCGCCCGCCTCGCCGCCGGCCACGTCGGTGGCGCGCAGGGCGTCGAGCAGCGACGTCTTGCCGTGGTCCACGTGGCCCATCACGGTGACCACCGGCGGCCGCGACTGCAGATCGGTCGCGGTGTCGGCGTCGCCGGTCAGGCCGATCTCCACGTCGGCGTCGGACACCCGCTTGACCTTGTTGCCGAACTCGGCCGCCACCAGTTCCGCGGTGTCGGCGTCGATGACCTGGTTGATGGTCGCCATCACGCCCATCTTCATGAGCGCCTTGACCACGTTGCCGGCCCGTTCGGCCATCCGGTTGGACAATTCCTGCACCGTGATGGTCTCGGGGACGATCACCTCGCGCACCGCCTTCTGGGGGTCGCTGCCGTCCGCCTTGCGCTGCTTCTGCTTTTCCTTTTCGCGGGCCCGCTTGACCGAGGCCAGGCTGCGCGTGCGCTCGGTATCGTCGAGCGCCGCCGCGATGGTCAGCTTGCCGGCCCGGCGGCGCGGTTCGCCGCGGGTGCGCGCCGGCGCCTTGCGCGCGGCATCGGGTTTCGAGGCGCTGCGGCGCCCCGGGCGGTCCTCCTCCGTCGTCGCCGCTTCCTGCGGCTTGGCCTTCGCCTTGGCGCCCGGCTTGCCGGGCGCCGCGGTGCGGCGAGCCCCGCCCTCCTGTTCCGCCGACCCCTCGGCCGGCTTCGGCGCCGTCCGCGGCGCGTCCCGCGGTGGCGCCGCCGGTTCGGGTTCGGGCGCCGGCTCGGGGCGCGCCGCCGTTTCCTCGGTCGCCCGCCGCGCCGCCTCCTCGGCCCGTCGCTCGGCCTCCTCGGTCTCGCGGGCCTCCCGTTCGTGGCGTTCCTGTTCGCGACGCCGCGCCTCCTCGTCGGCCTTGCGGGCCTCGGTCAGGGCGCGCGCGCGGGCCGCCCGCTCGTGCTCGGTCAATTCGCCGTGCAGCGGATCGTCGGCCGATTCGGCCGCCGCGTCGGCCTGCGCCGGGTCGGCCTTGCCGGCCTTGCCGCCGCGATCGATCACCCGTTTCTTGCGCACCTCGACGGTCACGGATTTGGAGCGTCCGTGCGAGAAGTTCTGGCGGACCTGTCCGGCCTCGACCGTCTTCTTCAACTCCAGCTTGCCGCGCCGACGTCCCGGCTTCGACTGGCCGTCGTTTCGGATCTCGGTTTCGTTCTCGGTTTCGCTCATATCCGTCCGTTCACGTCCGTGTGCTCTGCGGGTCCGATCCGGACCCCTCGTCGGGTGCCGCCCCGCGGAAACCGGCCAGCCGGCCGCATTCCGTCTCCAGGCGCTCGGCCAGACCCCCGGCCGCGACCAGGGCATGGACCACCCGGTCACGGCCGGTGGCGCGGCCCAACTCGTCGCCGCGCAACACCGCCACCTCCGGGACCGCCGGGGCCAGGGCGCGTACCTTGGCGAGCGATCCGGGCGCGCCGTCGGACGCCGTCAGGAGCAGCCCTC
>JANQGL010000313.1 GCA_028277325.1 Magnetospira sp. | reverse complement strand
GGCGGCCGCCCCGTCGAGGCGCGGGAACCAGCTCTGGGTCCAGCGCGGCGCCGGCGCCGCCTCGCCCCGGCGCGGATCGTCGAGGTGGGCTCCGGGCATTCGACCCGCTTCCTGGCCCGCGCGATCCGCGACGGCGGCCTGTCGACCCGGTTGACCGCGATCGATCCGGCGCCGCGCGCCGCCCTCGACGGACTGCCCGTCGCGGTCCGCCGGGTGCCGCTGCACGCGGCCGGGCGGGACGTCTTCGCGGCGCTCGGGCCGGGCGACGTCCTGTTCATCGACTCCAGCCACGTGGCGATGCCGGGCAGCGACGTGGACCTGCTGCTGAACGGCCTCCTGCCCACCCTGCCGGGCGGCGCCATCCTGCACGTGCACGACGTGTTCCTGCCCGACGACTACCCGCCCCACATGCGCTGGCGGGGCTACAACGAGCAACTCGCGGTGGCGCCGCTGGTCCACGGCGGCGGTTACGAGATCCTGTTCGCGAGCCACTACGTGGCGACCCGGATGGCCGGGTCGTTGCGCGACTCGGTGGCCGGCGCCCTGCCGCTGCCGGACGGCGCGGTGGAAAGCAGCCTGTGGCTGCGCAAGCGTCAGCCGGCGGTGTCGGCGACGACCCAGTAGGTGCCGTCGTCGCCGCGGTGCCGGTAGGTGACTCGGGGATCGGCCAGGGCGAGGCCGAGCCGCTCTCCCAGGGCCGCGGCCACCTGCCCGCCTTTCGGGCGCGCGTGGCCGTCGGCCGGCAGCCCGAGGGCGTTCAGGCCGTCCCGCCGCAGCCCGATCATAAGGCGCCTGGCGGCCCGCCGCGCCGCCGCCGGCAATCCCGCCAGCAGGGCGTCCCGGTCCGGGTCGTCGAGGATCACCAGGTCGGCCGGCGCGGCCGAACCGAACCGCCAGGTCCGGGGATAGATCGCGGCGAGGGCCGGATCGTCGGCCGCCACGTCCACCCGGTCGAGTCGGGCCGCCGCCAGATGGGCCAGGGTCTCGATGCCGAACCGCGGGACCGGTCCGAGCAGGGTCGCCGAGCCGAGTCCGTCGAGGGCGGCCGGCGGCACGTCCCGGGAGCGCAGGCGCAGCAGGTCGTCCAGGGTCGGCACCTGTCCGGCGTCGAAGGTGAATCCGTCCGCCCTGCCGCCGAGCCTCCAGGCCCGGCACCAGCGGTCCACCGCCGCCGTCCCGTGGGCTTCGAACGGCGCCGCGTCGCCGGCCAGCGCGCGCGCCACCGCGTCCCGCTTGTCGGCGTCGGCGACCGGCCGCCCGGAGCCGTCATCCGGTCGCCAGGGACGGTCGCTTTCCAGGGCGACCCAGCGCGGCTCGAACAGGCAGCGCCGTTTCCACGGGTTCTGGGTGTCGCCGCGCGGGTCCCGCCAGTGGTGATAGACCAGATAGCGCAGGCCGGGCGGCCGGGTTTCCAGGCAGTGGCGCAGGACCTCGAAGTGCAGCAGGTACATGATCCCGTCGGACAGGAAATCGCCGTGCCCGAGGATGCGCCGGTACCAGGCGGTGTTGCCGACCCGGCGCAGCCGCAGGTAGCCGACCAGCCGGGCGTCGGTCGTCACGGCGCCCTGGCGATACCCCGGACAGGGCAGGAACACCCCCCAGTCGGCGTCGTTGTGCAGCGGGCAGTGCGGCTCGGCCAGCGGCACCGGCGCGGTCGGGGCGCCCCCCATCTCCTCCAGGCTTGCCAGGTAGTCGGCGCGCATCGGCCGGCCGTCGCGCACCGGCTTGGAATGATGGACGGCATGGACGTCCGGCAGGTGCTGCGCCCAGGCGAAACGGCGCACCCCGTAGCCCTTGTTCCTGGCGCGGGCCACCTCGCGGGTGACCCGGCCGCGCTTCGCGGTGATCGTCCGCGCCGCCTCCAGGGCCTCGTCGATGCGGGCGAACCGGGTCAGGTCGAGGGCGGCCACCGCGTGCACTCCCGACTCGCGCAGCGCGGCCGGCAGGCGCAGCGCCGCGCCCAGGCCGTAGCTCAGGAACAGCTTCTTGGTCAGCGCGTAGTTGAGGAATCCCTGGCGCAGGCCGAAGACGAGACGTGCGCAGTCCGCCCCGTCGGCGCAGCCGGGCGACCCCAGGCCGTCGTCGAGGGGCAGGAGGTGCGGCGGCGGGTCGAACGGGGTCTCCATGGTCGGACCCTAGGGCGCCGGGCCGACAAAAAATACACCTTTTGTCGGAGTCGGTGTATTCGCAATTTGGCGTGGTGATATTGTGGGCCGGGCCGGGTGGGGCGGAACGTCCGTACCGCCGCCCTGCAACGGCAACTGGACGCTTTCGGGTCGGCTGGTTTATTCTTATGCGTGAAGCGAATAAGCGACCGAGGCGTCGGGCCGGGAGTTGGCCATCCGCGTCCGGCGCCCCGGAGCGGAGTTGCCATGACGGAAACGGCGAAGGGCGAAGACCGAAAGCGGCGGTTCGTGGCGTTCGCCTTTGCGCTGGCGGATCTTCTGATCGAGATCGATCACGAGTTCGTGATCCGGTTTGCCGAGGGTTCGGTGGTCGGGCTTCGCTTCAGGGGGCTGGACCGGGCGGAGAGCCTGGTCGGCAAGGACATCCGCCGGATGTTCGTGAAAGGCGACCGGCCGCTGTTCGAGGAATCGGTGCGCACCATGAACCGCAAGGGGCGCCTGGAGCCGATCTCGTTCAATCTCGCGTCCGGGGACCCCGCGCGGCCGACCCCGGTGGTGATCGGCGGATTCTTCCTGCCGACCGCCGAGTATCCGCGCTACCACCTGTCGATCGTCCAGAACAACCGCCTGTACTGCCAGGAATCGCCCGGTCTCAAGCGCGACGACGCGACCGGCCTGCTCGATTCCAAGACCTTCACCGACAAGGTCCGCGACCGGGCCATCACCGGCAACCTCTCGGAAACCGACTACGAGATGGGCATGCTGGTGGTGGCCGGCCTCAAGAACCTGAAAAAAAACGCCGATCCGGCCAAGGTCGACGAATTCATGCAGCGCCTCGGCGCCATGCTGCGATCCTGGTCGCTGGGCGGCGACACCGCCGGCGCGGTGACCGAGGAGCGCTTCTCCTACGTCGGCGAGGAGGGCCTGGACCAGAGCAAGATCGACGCCATCAACGAGGAGGCGCGCAACATCCTCGGCGAGGACGCCCTCTACGTGACCATCCAGTCGGTCACCGCCAAGCTGGACACCTCGACCCTGAGCGAGGAGGACGCCAGCAAGGCCCTGGTCCACTGCCTGTCCAAGTTCGCCAACGAGAATCCCGGCACCTTCAACATCAAGAGCCTGTCGCAGGGGGTGAACGACTACCTGGTGTCGACCGTCGACCGGATCCAGCAATTGCGGGGAATCATCGAGGCGCGCAACTTCCACCTGGCGTTCCAGCCGATCGTCGACCTCAAATCGCGCGTGGTCGATCACTACGAGGTGCTGTCCCGGTTCGAGGGCCTGATGAGTCCGCTGGAGCTGATCCAGTTCGCGGAATCGGTGGGCATGATCCACGACCTCGATCTGGTGATCGTGCATCAGGTCTTCCACACCCTGGAAAAACGCCTGGAGGAGGACAGCTGGCGGCCGTCGGTGGCGGTCAACCTGTCGGCCAAGAGCATCCAGAACGAGCTGTTCCTGGAATCGCTCCGCCAGCTTACCCACCACCAGTCCTACAACCGCTTCATCCCGCAGGTCATTTTCGAGGTGACCGAGACCTCGATGATCGAGGACCTGGATCGCCTCAACGAGGCCGTCCAGCGGCTGCGCAAGGATGGTCACGCGGTCTCGATCGACGACGTGGGATCGGGCAACACCTCGTTCACCCTGCTCAACCGGGTGCAGGCGGACCACGCCAAGATCGACGGCTCTCTGGTCCGCGGGTTCCTGCAGGACACCCGCACCCGCAACATCCTCAAGAGCGTCATCGAGGCCTGCCACAGCATGGACTTCGAGGTCATCTGCGAGCACGTGGAGCACGAGGACGAGGCACGCGAGCTGATGGTCATGGGGGCGAAGTTCGGCCAGGGGTACTTGTTCGGCAAGCCGACCGCCGACGGCAAGCAACAGGGCGCGGTCCGCTACGACCCGCGCAGCGGCCGTCCGACCGTGGCCTGGGGGTGAGGCGTTAGGGCCTGTAGACAATCATCTTGGGAGCCGGAAACCGCACCCCGGTGCCGCCCAGCCCGCAATAGCCGTTGGGGTTCTTGGCCAGGTACTGCTGGTGGTGGTCCTCGGCGTAGTAGAATTCCGGCGCGTCGAGGATCTCGGTGGTGACGGTGCCGCGCCCGGCCTTGAGAAGCGCGTCCTGGAACACGCCGCGGGTCCGCTTGGCGGCGGCCCGCTGGGCCTCGTCATGGACGTAGATGCCGGAGCGGTACTGGGTGCCGCGGTCGTTGCCCTGGCGCATGCCCTGGGTGGGGTCGTGGGACTCCCAGAACAGCGCCAAAAGGTCGCCATAGGCGATCCGGTTCGGGTCGAACACCACCCGGACCACCTCGTTGTGACCGGTGCGGCCGCTGCAGACCTCCTCGTAGGTGGGGTTCGGCGTGTATCCGGCGGCGTATCCGACCGCCGTGGTCCACACGCCCGGCGCCGTCCAGAACCCGCGTTCGGCGCCCCAGAAGCAGCCGAGGCCGAACAATGCCAGTTCAAGACCGTCCGGAAAGGGCGGTCGGAGCGGGCGCCCGTTCACGAAGTGCCGGTCGGCGATCCGCATCGGGGTCGCACGGCCGGGCGGCGCTTCCGCGGGGTCGGGCATGCGGGACTTGCGGTCGTCGAACAGCCGCATGGGGCCACCCTTTTTCCTGTCGTGCCTCCCTCCATATGGCGCCGCGCCGGACTCGGATCAAGGCGCCGTCAGCGCGGCAGGGAGGCGTCTTCCGCGTTCGGAGTCCGTCGACCGAGCCGGCGCGCGGACGCCGGGCGCCGGGTGAAGAAAAGCCACCGAACGGCGCGCCAGAAGCGGGGCACGAGCCACGCGGCAAGCAGCAGGGTCGCCGCCAGGCCGGCGAGCAGGGCGACCGGGAACAGGAAGACGGCGGCGAGTCCGGCCACCAGCAGCAGATCCTCGGCCAACGACACGAACACGTTGCTGAACGGCTCCGGGGACATGTTGACCATCGCCCGGGTGCCCGTCTTGAGGAAGTGCGACGCGGCCGCCAGCAGGCCGCCGATCAGGAGCATGGCGCCCGGCCCG
>JANQGL010000068.1 GCA_028277325.1 Magnetospira sp. | reverse complement strand
CCGGGTCGGCGGTCTTGGTGGCGGCGTTGTTGAACAGCGCGTCGAGGCCGCCGGTCGCCTCCCAGGCTTGCCCGACGGCCTTCGTCACCGATGTCGGGTCGGCCACGTCGCAGGCCACCCAAAGGGCGCCGGGGACGGTTTCGGCGAGGGCGGCGGCGGCCTCGGCGTCGAGGTCGGCCACCACCACCCGCGCCCCGGCCCCGGCGAGCGCCGGGCAGAGCGCGCGGCCGAGGATCCCGGCGCCGCCGGCGACCAGCACCGCCTTGCCGTCGAGCCGGAACCGGTCGCCGCTCATCGCGCCTTCCAGGCGGTCATCAGCATTTCGGCGATCCGCCAGTCCAGTTCGGAATCGATGTCCACCGAGCGCTCCTCGGGCATTTCGTAGAGCAGGGTATCGTCGCGCAGCACCCGGGGATCGTCGCGCCGGAACGACTCCCGCGTCCACGCGTAGATCGAGGCGTTGAGGTCGAAGCAGGCCGGCGCGTCCTGGCGCCGCGCGATCAGGCCGGGTCCGGGCGGCGGCTTGGACAACCGCACGGTGCCGTCGTCCCGGCGCTCGACCAGGTTGAAATAGGGCGAGCGGCGGGCCGGCGTGCCGGTCACCAGGTTGCCGCGCCCCGCCGCCTCCAGCGTCGCCACCGCGCCCTTGAGATCGTCCAGGCTGCGCAGCGGTGCCGTCACGTCCAGGTCGACGAAGGTGTCGAACGCGATCCCGGTGCGGTGTTCCGCGGTGATTGCGCAATGGCGGATGGCCGGCAGCTTGGGCGCCCGGTCGACCGCCATCTCGTCGGGCCGCGCCACCAGCTCGCGCACCCCCCAAAGCTGCGCCATCTTGAGTACCGGCCAGGAATCGCTGCTCACCGCCACGGTCTCGAACAGGCCGCTGTCCAGGGCCTGGGTCACCGTGTGGGCGATCAGCGGCATGCCGGCCAGCATGCGGACGTTCTTGTTGTGCACGCCCTTGCTGCCGCCGCGCGCGCAGATGGTGCACAGGCGCTTCACGCGGTCACCCAGCGGCGCTCGGCCAGCGCCCGTTCGGCGGCGTCGATCAGGGTCATCACGGCGAGGCCCTGCTTGCCGTCGCAGGCCGTCGTCGCGTCGCCCAGCACGTCGTCGTGCAGGGCACGGATCGGGACGTCGCGGTCGGCCGGGTGGAAGGCGTCGTCGAGGCGGCCGGCGATCAGATCGGCGACCACCGTGCCGCCGGCCGCGGTCTCCATCTCCCAGCGCCGCACCGCGGGCCGGGAAAGGTAGCTCAGGTGCAGGGTGACCAGCCGGCAGCGTTCGGTCTCCACCAGCAAGGACACCGAATCCTCCACGTCGATCTCCAGGTCGCCCAGCCGGCCGCCGGCCGCCGTCACCGCCCGCCAGGGACCGAACAGCCACAGCATGGCATCGAGTTCGTGCGACAGGTCGCGCAGCACCCCGCCGCCGCCGGCGCGCGTCGCCGAGGCGGTCCGACGGTAGTCGCGCTGCGGCCGCCACTCGGGCAGGTACTGGCCGACGGTCATCCGGCAGGCCGCGACCGGACCGTCGCGCAGCCTCTCGCGCAGCGCCGCCACCAGCGGATGGAACCGCAGCTGGTAGCCGACCGCCAGCCGCGCGAAGGCGAGCAGGGGCAACGGCTCCGGACGGGCCAGCAGCGGCTTTTCCACCAGCACCCGGCCCTCGAAGCCGCCGGCCGCCAACAGGCGCAAGTCGTCGCCGTGACCGGCGGTCGGCCCGGCCAGCACCACGTAGTCGGGGCGGTGCGCCTCCAGGCCGCTCAGAAGGTCGGGATAGGCGGGATCGAACACGTCGGGGCGCCGGCTGACCACCGCCACCAGATGCCCCATGCCGCGCAGCAGGCGGGCGTGGCGGGCGCCGATGGACCCGTAGCCGACGACCAGGGCGCGGCTCACCGGAACACCTCGCGGTATTCCGCCTCGGCGCGCAGGAAATCGTCGACCCGACCGATGTCCAGCCAGTATTCGCGCACCGGAAACGCGGCGACCTCCCAGCGGCGTTCGATCGCCCGCGCCACCAGGTCCGGCATGTCGGCCGGCCGTCCGGCCGCCATCAGGTCCAGCATGCGGGGGTCCAGCACGTAGATGCCGGCGTTCACATACATCGACTGGGAGGGTTTCTCGACGATCCCGGCGACCCGCTGACCGTCCAGGCGCACCACCCCGAACGGCACCTGGAAATCGTATTCGCGCACGCAGAGGGTCGCCGCCGCGCCCTGGTCGTGGTGGTAGTCGATCAGGCTGCGGTAATCGATGTTGGTCAGCAGGTCGCCGTTCATCACGATGAACGGCCGCGTCGGGGGGGTCGGCAGCAGGCCGAGGGCGCCAGCGGTGCCGAGCGGCTCGGTCTCCTCCAGGTAGCGGATCGTCACCCCCCAGCGGCCGCCGTCGCCGAAATGCGCCCGGATTTTCTCGGCCAGATAGTTGACCGAGATGAAAACGGTGCGGAATCCGGCGGCGGCCAGGGTTTCCAGGGTGTTCTCCAGCAGCGGCTTGCGGCCCACCTTGAGCAGGGGCTTGGGCGTGAACTCGGTCATCGGGCGCAGCCGCAGGCCGAGGCCGCCGGCCATCAGCACCACCCAGTTGTCGAGCCGACTTGGCGTCGCCAGGTCCTCGCGCAGGACCAGGCCGGTCACCCGGCCGCCGGCGTCGATCCGCGGTACCCGGTGGATGCCGGCCTCCGTCATCCGGCGCAGAGTGGCGGCCGGTTCGTCGTTGGGGCCGGCGGTGACCGGGTCGGGGTTGGTCACCCCGTCGAGCCCGCTGTCCAGCGACAGGCCGCGCAGGAAGGCGCGGCGCAGGTCGCCGTCGGTGATGGTGCCGACGAGGCGCCGCTCGGCGTCGACCACCAGGCCGATCTGCAAGGCGCCGGACTCGATCACCCGGATCGCCTCGCCGAGCGTCGACCCGGCGGGGATCAGGGTGTCGGTCCAGTGCTTGCGTCGCATCGCCGGCCGCGCTTCCCTATGCCAGCGGCTGCGCCGGGTTGCCGACCACCCGGGTGTCGTCGGGGACGTCGCCGACCACCACCGTGCCGGCGCCGACCACGCAGCGGTCGCCGACCTTCACCCCCGGCAGCACGATGGCCCCGGACCCGATCAGGGTCTCGGCACCGACCCGCGCGTTCTGGGCCAGGACGGCGCCGGGCCCGATATGGGCATGGTCGCAGACCACGCAGTCGTGGTCCACCGAGGCGCGGGTGTTGACGATGGCGTTGACGCCGATCCGGGCCCCGGTCTGCACCACCGAGCCGGCCATCAGCTGGCATCCCTCGGCCAGTTCGGCGGTCCGCGACCGCACCGCCGACGGGTGGATCAGGGACAGGTTGCGGAACCCCTTTTCATGGGTCATGGAAAACAGGCGGCGGCGAATGGCGATCGACGACACGCCGATCGCGGTCAGCACCCCCTCGCGGGTGATCTCGTCGAGCATGTCGTCGCCGCCGATGATCCGGTGGCCCATCAGGAACGCGCCGCGCAGGTCCTTGTTGGTGTCGAGCAGGGCGACGATGTTGTCGCCCAGAAGCCGCAACGTGTCGACCACCACCTTGGCATGGCCGCCGGCCCCCACCACCACGACGTAATTATTCATTGCATGACCTCCTTGACGGCCGCGATGACCGTCTGTTGCTCCTCCGTGGACAGATGCGTCGAACAGGGCAGCACCAGAATGCGCGGCCACAGGGCCTCGCATTCCGCCATGCTGCCACGCGGCGCCTTCTGGTAGGGCGCCTGCGCATGGATCGGCCGCCAGAACGGCCGGCTGTCGATATGGCGCGCCCGCAGTCCGGCGCGCACCGCCGCGGCATCGACCGCCGGGTCGAGCACCAGGGTCGACATCCAGCAGGCGCTGTCGCGGTCGTCCGGACAGGGCGGCGGCGACAGGCCCGGGATCTCGGCCAGGGCGGCCTCGTAGTCCGCCTGCAGGCGGCGCTTGACGGCCAGGAACTCGCCCAGGCGCTCCATCTGGGCGCAGCCGACGGCGGCCTGGAGATTGGTCATCCGGTAGTTGAAGCCGATCGCGTCGTGTTCGTAGCCGGGGCCGGTGCGGGCGGTGGTCGACAGATGGCGCACCCGCTCGGTCAGCCTGGCGTCGTCGCCCAGCACCATGCCGCCGCCGCCGGCCGTGAAGGTCTTGTTGCCGTTGAACGAGACCACCGTCAGATCGGCCCCGAACTCGCCCAGCAGGCGGTCCCGGTAGTGGGCGCCGAGGGCCGCCGCGCCGTCGGCCACCACCGGCAGGCCGTGGTTGCGCGCCAGGTCGACGATGGGGTCCATGTCGGCCGGCTGGCCCAGCGCGTGGACCGGCAGCACCGCCGACACCCGACGCCCGGTCGGGGTGTGGTACAGCCCGTCGCGGCGGCGCTCGGTACGGGTCGTCAGGTTCTCGGCCAGGTGGTCGGCGTTCAGGGTCAGGCTGCCCGGCGCGATGTCCATCAGCCAGGGTTCGGCGCAGCAGTGGGCGATCGCGTTGGCGCTGGCGATGAAGGTGTAGGAGGGCAGGATCACCAGGTCGCCGGGCTGCACGCCGAGGGCGACCAGGGCCACATGCAGGCCGACCGTGCCGGACGCCGTGGCCACCGCGTGCGGGGCGCCGGCCGCGGTCGCCGTCATCCCCTCCAGGCGCGACACGAACCCGCCGACCGACGACACGTAGCCGCCGGTCACGCATTCGGTGAGGTAGCTCAGTTCGTTGCCGCTCAGGTTCGGTTCGGCGAGGGGGATCACGGCGCTCGGGGTCCTTCGCTGCCTACATCCGCTGGTCCAGGTCGCGGCCGGTTTCGACGTGCCCGAACTCCGGCACCGCGATGCGCAACGCTTCGATGATATCCGGTTTGCGCCATTCGGGAAGCGCGGCGATGGCGCGCAGGGTGGTCATCGCGTGCTCGACCGGGGTCCGGTCCACGTCGGCCGGCTGGGCGATCACCCCGACCCGCCGGAACCGCTCGAAATCCACGTCGTCGTCGGGCGCGCAGAAGGCCTCGAACGGCTTCTCGCCGCTGGTCGCCGACGGTTCGAACAGGCAGGGCCAGCCGGTCGATCCGCTCGCCAGGTCCCGGGCCCGGGCCCGCGCCTCGGCCTCGTCGGCGCAGGGCAGGGGCTCGAAGCCGTGGTGGCGCAGGAACGCCTCGGCCACCGCCCGAAGCGGCATCAGGTCGGCCGAGGGATCGAGGCGCGGGAACAGGATCTGCCGGTTGCCGCCCAGGAAACAGGCCAGCAGGCAGAGCTCGCCCGCCTCCTGATGAGACATGAAATAGCGCCGGATGTCGGACGGCGCGGCGATCGGCTGGCGCTTTTCCAGGCGCTGCCGCCAGCCGTCGAGCAGCGACCCGTCGGAGAACGCCACGTTGGCGAACCGTGCCGAGGCGAAGGGCACCCGTTCGCCATGCACCAGGTGAACCAGTTCCATCAGCCGCTTGCTGGCGCCCATGGCGCTGGTCGGGTGGGAGGCCTTGTCGGTGGACACCGTGAACGCGCGCCAGAAGCCCGGCGGCCGGCCGTCCAGCTCGGATTCGGTAAGCAGGTCGTAGATGGCGCCGGCGTTGGTCTCGATCATCCGCATCAGGCTGAACGGATCGCGTTCCGAGCGCACGTGCTTCAGCGCCGCGAAATTGATCAGCCGGTCATAGGGCCCATGGGAGTCGAGCAGACGGCGGAGCTCCGGTCCGCCGAGGCCGACCGCGAAGGTCCGGAAGTCGTCCGGCGGCGCCGGGTCGCCGGCGCGCAGGTCGCGCACCAGTTCGACCAGGCCGTTCTCCGACAGGTCCGCCAGGTGCAGGGCGCGTGGCCGGTGGCGAATCGCCTGGCGCACGAAGGCGCGGCCGATCGATCCGGCGGCGCCGACCACCAGCAGCCGGGTCCCGGCCACCGAATCGGCCAATGCCTCCGCGTTGGCCGCCAAGTCCGCGGCCAGCAGCGAACGGTCGCGCCCCAGAAGCGCGGCGATGAATGGATGGTCGGTCGAATCGTAGCCGGACATGAGCTCCCTTCGGTCGGCGCGGCGGTTGCCACACCATAGAGGCTCGCGGCCGGCGATTCACGGGGAATTCGCGGCACCTGGACGGGAGACGGGCGCCGGAAGCTCCGGCGCCCGCGCCCCGAACCGCGCCGGTCGAACCGGCTCAGTCCATGTACTGGCCGCCGTTGACCGAGAAGGTGACGCCGTTGATGAAGCTGGTCTCGTCACGGGCCAGGAAGGCGACCATGTCGGCGATGTCGGTCGGTTCGCCGAGGCGGCCGACCGGGATTTTCGCCTGCTCGGCCTTCAGGATGTCCTCCGGCATGGCGGCGGTCATGTCGGTCTTGATGAAGCCCGGGCAGACCACGTTGGAGGTGACGCCCTTGCCGGCCAGTTCCTGGGCGATCGAGCGGGTGAAGCCGAGCAGGCCGGCCTTCGCGGCGGCGTAGTTGCACTGCCCGAACTGGCCGCGCTGGCCGTTCATGGAACTGATGTTGATGATCCGCCCGTGGCCGCGCTCGCGCATCCCGGGGGCGATCACCCGGCAGGTGTTGAAGGCGCCGGTGAGGTTGACGTTGATCACCGCCTGCCAGTTCTCCGGCTTCATCTTGTGCATGAAGCCGTCGCGGGTGATGCCGGCGTTGTTGACCAGGATCGAGATCGGGCCGACCTCGGATTCGATCCTGCCGACCACCTCGGTCACGTCGTCGAAGTCGGAGATGTCCATCCGGTAGCCCGGACGGCCGGTGGCCTGCGACACCTCGGCCAGCTTGGCCTCGTCCACGTCGACGATCACCACCTTGTGGCCGTCCCGTTCCAGGGCGTCGGCGATCGCGGCGCCGATGCCGCGCGCGCCGCCGGTGACCATTGCGATCCGTTGTTCGCTCATGTTCCAGTTCCTCCTCTTGAGACCGGGTTTTGCTTGGGCGCGCTCAGCACGCCTCGATGATGCCGGCGATCCCCTGGCCGCCGCCGATGCACATGGTGATCAGTCCGTACCTGCCGCCGGTTCGCTTCAATTCGTACATCGTCTTGACGCAGAGGATCGCTCCGGTGGCGCCGATCGGATGGCCGAGCGCCACCGCGCCGCCGTTCGGATTGGTCTTCGCCGGGTCGAACCCGCATTCGCGCAGGATGGTCAGGGCCTGCACGGAGAACGCCTCGTTGGACTCGACCACGTCCATGTCGTCGACCGAGAGGCCGGCCCGGTCCATCGCCTGCTTGACCGCCACCACAGGGCCGTAGCCCATGATTTCCGGCTCGCAGCCCGAATGGCCGTAGGACACCAGGCGGGCCATCGGCGCGAGGCCCTGCGCCTTGACCGTGTCGCCGTCGGCCAGCACCACCGCGCAGGCGGCGTCGTTGACTCCCGACGCGTTGCCGGCGGTCACGCTGCCGTCCTTCTTGAAGGCCGGGCGCAGCTTGGCCATGTCCTCCAGGGACACCTCGTGGCGGATGTGCTCGTCGGTGTCGACCACGATGGTCTTCTTGCGCGCGGCGATCTCGACCGGGACGATCTGATCCTTGAACAGGCCGCCCTTGCTGGCCACCGAGGCGCGGCGGTGGCTCTCGGCGGCGAAGGCGTCCTGGTCCTCGCGGGTGATGCCGAACCTGTCGGCCAGGTTCTCGGCCGTGATGCCCATGTGGCCGACCCCGAACGGATCGGTCAGCGCGCCGACCATCATGTCGACCAGGCCGGTGTCGCCCATCTTGACGCCCCACCGGGCGCCGTTGGTCATGTAGCCGCCGCGGCTCATGTTCTCGACCCCGCCGGCGACCGCCAGCGCGATGTCGCCGAGCTGGATCATCTGGGCCGCCGAGACGATGGACTGGAAGCCGCTGCCGCACAGGCGGTTGAGGGTGATCGCCCGCGAGGTGACCGGCAGCCCGGCCTCGATGGCGGCGACGCGGGCCATGTACATGTCGCGCGGTTCGCTGTGGATCACGTTGCCGAGCAGGCAGTGCTCCACCGAATCGGCCGCCACGCCGGCCCGCGACACCGCCTCCTTGACCGCGGTGGCGGCCAGCGTCGTCGCCGGCACCTCCTTCAGCGCGCCGCCGAAGGTGCCGATCGCGGTGCGCGCTCCGGCAACGATGTAAACCTCGTTGAGATCAGCCATGAATCAAGTCCCTCCCGTAGTCTGGCATTGGATGCGACCCGCGGCGCGGGGCGGCCGTGAGCGTGCGGCCGGACAGACGACGGCAAACACCCCCTCCCGGCGACCCCATCGCGTAAGGTCCCGCGTGCGGGGCAGTGTAATTCGGGACGCGCCAATTCACCAATCGAATCTGAGGGGTTCCACGATTTTGAACATTAGGTTATGTATAATATACACATGCGCGGCGCGGCCTTCGAAATTCGCCTGGCGGTTTTCGGTCCCCGCGCGGACGTGCCCTTGAGGCCGGACCCTGCCGGGGTCCGTCTTTGGCGGGGCCGTCGTTGCCTGGAACGGGGGCGCACCCGGTTCCGCATGTCGCTTCGCGAGGAGGATATGACCGCGTCGACCGTTCGCGACCCGACGCCCCGGACAACCGACACCGGGACCGGCGGCCCGCAAGATCGGGGTGGCGGCGTCCGGCGACCGACCGGCCCGGATGTCGGCGACCCCGCCGCCGTGTCCCTCCGGAGCGCGGTCTTTTTGCCGGGCACCTCGAATAATCCCCGTTCCGTCATTCCCGGGAAGGCGGGACTCCAGACTTTTCGGCACGTTAGAGATGCCCGCTCCTGAGCCCGTCGAAGGGCGCGGGCATGACGGTTTTTCGAGGTGCCCGTGATTGACCGGTCGCGCGGGCCGGGGGGATGCCGGGATCGTCGATGACATTCGCGGCCCCGTTCGGCGGATCGCCGCGGATGGTCCGGTCATCGGAACTTCCGCCAATGCAACACCCAAACGTGCGGGCGGTCCGTCCGCCGCAACGGCGGGCCGGGTCTCGGCACGATGCGGACGGAAAGTCGCAGAGGTGCCGGCCTCGGTTTCCGAACGCTGTGTTTTTGTTGAACGCGCCCTTAAAATTATGCATCATATGGAGTCAGTGCCATTGAATGGCACGGGCCAACGAGGTCTGGTATTTAGCGGTCCACCGGGGCGCCGTTCCAGCGGCAAGGCCGGATCGGAGCGAAGGAGTCCGGGATGCGCGGGGCGCGGTTGCGCGGTCGGTCGCCGGGGGTCGCCCGGGACGCGGCGGCGTTCGCGGTGTCCTGAATTCAGGATGCCCGCGTTTGCGGGCAGGACGGTTTTCCGATCCGTCCGGATGGATCGACCGATGGCGGCCGGGCGATCGCGTCGGATGGGGGACGAGGGATGGGGGGGCGACGGAGGCGCCGGCCTCGCATGTTGGTCAGCGTCTCCGCCGTCGCGTTGCGGCGCGGCGTCCACAGGCCGCGGTCGATCGCCTCGCGGAAGCGCTCGGCCATGTCCCGCTCGGCCATGTCCCGCAAGGCATCGGGATTATGGGCGGCGATGAAGCCGCGCACCGCCGGCTGGCGCCCCGGCAGATGGCGCACCGCCGCCGCGACGCCGCCCTCGAACCGGTCGTCGTCGTCGGAGTCCGGCAGGTCGTGCTCACGGTTGTCCTGGTTCCGCATCACCGCCTCGGCGCGTTCGAGGCGGGTCTCCGGGGCCGCCCGGGCCGCCGCCCCGTGGTCGCCGCCGCCGCGGCTCGGTCAGCCCGACCGCCAGATTGAGCAGCGGCGGGATGATCAGCAGGGTCAGCATCGCCGACAGCGCGAGGCCGCCCAGCACCACCGACCCCAGTCCCCGGTAGAGCTCCGACCCGGCGCCGGGGAACACCACCAGCGGCAGCATGCCGAACACCGAGGTCATGGTCGACATGAAGATCGGCCGGACGCGGTTGCGGGTCGCCTCGACGATCGCCCGCCGGATGTCCATGCCCTCGCCGCGGAAATTGTACAGGCTCTGGTGGACCAGCAGGATGGCGTTGTTGACCACGATGCCGATCAGGATCACGAAGCCCAGCATGGTCAGCATGTCCAGCGGCTGGTGGACGTAGGTGTTGAGCGCCGCCAGCCCGCCGATCCCGCCGGCCGTCGCCAGCGGCACCGAGAACAGGATGATCAGCGGATGGACGAAGCTTTCGAACAGCACCGCCATCACCAGGTAGACGATGGCGATCGCGATGGCCAGCTGCCACACCATGGCGTCCCAGGCCTCGACCAGCTTGTCGGCGGTCCCGGCCAGGCGCATCCGCACCCCCTCCGGCAGTCCCTCGGCGCGCAGCGGCGCCAGCACCCCGGCCTCCAGGCGCTCCATCGCCTCCTCCAGGGCGACCGCCCGCGACGGCCGGATCTGCAGGATCACCGTGCGCTCGCGCTCCACGTGGCGGATCTCGGTGGGGCCGGCGGTGACCTCCACGTCGGCCAGGGAGGCGACCGGCAGGATGGTGCCCGACGCGGTCACGATGGGCAGGCCGGCGATGCCCTGGGTCGATCCCGCGTGGCCCTGGGCGCCGATCAGGGTAAGGTCGATGCGCTCGCCGTCGACCGTGATCTCGGCCACCCGGAGGCCGTCGTTGAAGGCGTCCAGGGTGTCGCCGAACGCACGCGCGGTCACCCCGTTGTCGCTCAGCCGCACCGGGTCCGGATGCACCCGCACCTCCGGCGCCCCCAGTTCGAGGCCCGGCTTGGGCCGCAACTGGTTGCCCTCGGACCGCGGCAGCACCTCGCCGATCCGGGCTGTCGCCCTGACCGCGACGTCCAGGATCCGTTCCAGGTCGGGACCCGAGATGTTGACGTCGATGGCCCGTCCGCCGCCCACCGAACGGCCGAACAGCGACGGCTGGATGATGAACCCGAAGGTGCCCGGCTCCCTGAACACCGGCCGGCGCAGCACCGGGATCAGTTCGGCCACCCGGTCCGGCTCGGTGCTGGTGCCGCCCAGGAAGGTGGTGGCGCGGCGGGCCACGAAGAAGAAGTTGCCCATGCCCGGCGGTTGCGAGGGATCGGCCGCCGCCGCGTCGCCGACCGCCGTCGGACCGGCGTCGGGACGCCACAGGTGGCGCACGCTGTCCTCGATCTCGCGGGCGATGCCGGTGGTGGTCTCCAGGTTGTAGCCGGGCGGCGGCATGACGATCCCGAACACCAGGTTGCGGTTGCCCTCCGGGAGGTATTCGAGCTTCGGCAGGAAGGCCCAGGTGGCGGCGCCGGCGAGCCCGCAGGCCAGGGCCACCACGCCCAGCGACAGGCCGCGGTGGCCGACGATGCGCCGGGTCGAGGCGAGGGTGAAGCGCAGGAAGGCGCCGGCCAGCGGGTCGATCAGCGGCACCGCGCGGCGCCCGGAGGTCGTGCCGGCCCGGCGCAGCAGGGTCTTGGCGAGCGCCGGGATGACCGTCACCGCGACCAGCAGGGACAGCATCACCGCCACCGAGACGGCCACCGCGATGTCGCGGAACAGCTGCCCGACCTCCAGCTTCAGGACCAGGATCGGAATGAACACCATCACCGTGGTCAGGGCCGAGACCAGCACCGCGCCCCACACCTGGCGCGCCCCCTCGTAGGCGGCGACGCGACGCGGCAGGCCTTTCTGGCGCAGCCGGTAGATGTTCTCCAGGACCACGATGGCGGCGTCCACCACCATGCCGACCGCGAAGGCGATGCCGGCCAGCGAGATCACGTTGATCGATCGCCCCATGGCCGCCATGGCGACGAACGAGCCGATCACCGACACCGGAATCGCCAGCGAGATGATCAGGGTCGCGGCGCCGGAGCGCAGGAACAGCATCAGGATGCCGGCGGCCAGCGCGCCGCCGACCCAGATGTTCTGGCGCACCAGGTCGATGGCCGAGTCGATGTAGACCGTCTCGTCGTAGTTCTGCTGCATCTCCAGGCCGTTGCGCGGCAGCGGCCCGGCGTTCAACTCGCCGACGGCGGCGCGCAGCCCGCGCATGGTCTCGATCACGTTGGCGCCGGTCTCGCGGGTGGCGTTGATGGCGATCGCCGGCTCGCCGAACCGGCGGATCACCGCGTCGGCCTCCTTGTAGCCGAACCGCACCTCGGCGATGTCGCCCACCGTGACCCGGGCGAGGCGCCCGGTTTCCGGGTCGCGGTCGGTGCGCAGCAGCACCGCGCGCACCTGCTCCGGGGTGGTGAACTCGCCCTCGCTGCGCACCACGTAGCGCCGCTTGCCCTCGTCCACCGAGCCGGCCGACACCGAGGCGTTGGCGGCCCTGAGCGCGCTCACCACGCGCGGCACGGTCAGCCGGTAGCGGGCCATGCGGGCCGGATCGACCACCACCTCCATCTGCCGCTCGACGCCGCCGAACACGTTGACCCCGGCCACCCCGGGCACCCGTTCCAGGCGGTCCTGGACCACGTTTTCCACGAAGTCGCCGTAGGTGTGGACCGGCCGCGCGTTGCCGGGCGTCCGGGTGAGGGTGAACCAGGCGATGGCCTGATCCTCGCTGCCGGCGGTGTCCAGGGTCGGCTCGTCGGCCTCGTCCGGATAGTCGCTGACCCGGTCGAGCCGGTTGGCGACCAGCATCAGCGCCCGGTCCATGTTGGTGCCGACCGCGAATTCCAGGCTCACCGTGGCGCGCCCGTCCTCGGAGCGGCTGGACATCTCGTCCAGGCCCTCCAGGCCGCGCAGCACCTCCTCCTGGCGGTTGACGATCTCGCGTTCCACCTCGGCCGGCGCGGCGCCGGCCCAATAGGTGCGCACCGTGATGACCGGCTTGCGAACGTCGGGAATCAACTGGATCGGGATGGTCTGCAGGGCGACCAGGCCGAACACCACCACCATCATGACCGCCGCGATGACGGCGATCGGGCGATGGATGGCGGCCCGGATCAGGTCCATCAGCCGGCTCCCGGCGGCGATCCGGAGGCCCGCACCGCCTGTCCGGGGCGCAGCCGCTCGTTGCCGCGCACCACCACCAGGTCGCCGGCGGCGAGACCGGATTCGACCACGAAGCGGTTGCCGGTGGCCAGACCGACCGTCACCGGCTGCGGCTGCGCCGTCCCGTCGACCACCTTGAACACCATCCGCGCGCCCTTGCGGGTCAGCACCGCGTCCTTGTGCACCGTGGTCACCTGCCGTCGCGCCCCGACCGGGACGTGCAGGGTGACGCTCTGGTTGGCGGCCAGAACCGCCGCCTCGGGCGACCCGAAATCGGGGCTCAGGCGCACCGCCCGGGTGCGGGTCAGCGGGTTTTCGTCGGGAATCACGGCGCGCACCGTGGCCGTCAGATCCTGCCGCGGACCGAGGTCGAACCGCACCCCGGTTCCCGGGGCCAGGCCGCCGATGCGGTCGGCCGGCACGTCGGCCTCGATCTCCAGGGTCCGGTCGTCGAGCAGGGTGACCACCGGGCCGCCGGTCGCCACCCAGGCGCCCAGCTCGGTGTGCTGTTCGGTGACC
>JANQGL010000065.1 GCA_028277325.1 Magnetospira sp. | reverse complement strand
GCGACGGTGCCGGAGGCCGAGTTCACCGCCTGGCTGGCGCCGCTGGAGCTGGTCGAGGTCACGGCCGGCCGGGTGCGCCTGTCGGCGCCGACCCGGTTCATGGCCGACAAGGCCTCCGACGACTTCGGCACCCGGCTGCTGGAGGCCTGGACGGCGGCCGACCCGGCCATCGAGGCGGTGACGGTGATGGGGCGGTGAGCTTAACCCTTTGCCAAAGGGAACGGCTGTATCAATATTGATTCAAACGGGAAACCGGATGTCCCTTCCGGAGGGAGGCGGCCGTGAGCGCAGCATCGAGCATCGAATGGACGGAACAGACCTGGAACCCGACCACCGGCTGCACCAAGGTGTCGCCCGGTTGCAAGCACTGCTACGCCGAGGTGATGGCGCGCCGCCTCAAGGCCATGGGCGCGGCGGGATACGGGAACGGATTCGCGCTCACCCTGCATCCCGGCCGCCTGACCCAGCCGCTCGGGCGCCGCAAGCCGACCACGTACTTCGTCAACTCGATGAGCGACCTGTTCCACCCGGACGTTCCCGACGCCTACCTGGACGACGTGTTCGACGTCATCGCCCGCACGCCGCAGCACACCTACCAGATTCTCACCAAGCGGGCGGCGCGCCTGCCCGAGTACTTCGCGGCGCGACGATGCCCGCCCAATGCCTGGCTTGGCGTATCGGTGGAGGACCGCGCCTACGGCCTGCCGCGCATCGATTTCCTGCGCCGGGTGCCGGCCGGCGTGAGATTCCTGTCCATCGAGCCGCTGCTGGAGGACCTGGGCGTGTTCGACCTTTCCGGCATCCATTGGGTCATCGTCGGCGGTGAATCCGGACACAAGGCGAGACCAATGGAGGCGGCCTGGGTCGAGTCCATCAAGCGCCAGACCGACCGGGCCGGCGTCGCCTTCTTCTTCAAGCAGTGGGGCGGCTGGGGCGCCGACGGCGTCAAGCGCCCCAAGAAGGCGAACGGGCGGAGCTTCCAGGGGCGGACCTGGGATGCCACGCCCCAGGTCCAGCGCGCCTTCTGACCGTCAAAATCCGAACGAACTCTGGCCGTCGTCGGTCGCGGCTTTCCAGAACCTGTGCGCCAGGTCGCTGTCCGCCACCAGCAGCAACCAGTACAGGTGCTGTCCCTGGAGGCCGGTAATCAGGTCCCAGTCGGTGGACGGCCGCTTGCCGGTCCGTTCGACCAGCTCCTGCCAGTACTCCACGATTTGGCCGCGGATTACGGACTCCGAACGGTCGGTGTCGATGCGTTGGCGCCATCCCGGAACGAACCGGTCCAGGGCCGAGGCGTCGGCCGCAAGGTTGATGCGCAGGTTGCGCTGATGGTCCATCTTGCTGATGTGCACCAGCATGTCGATGCGCCTTAGCGTCGCGAGCGACCGGATGATTTCGAAATCCAGCGCCCCCAGGCTGTAGGGGTCCAGGAAGGCAAAGTGGAGTCCGTAGGGATTGATGTACCTCAGCAGTTCCCGTGCCGCATCGACGGCGGATCCGGTCAGTTCGCGGACCGGCGCACCGAGCCTTCGAAGACGCTCCGCCGCCGTCTGGCGGCAGGCCGCGTTCTTGTCGGCGATGTAGATATCCGAGAACGGCGCCCCGCCTTCGCGGCTGATGTTCCAGGCGACGACGGCGCTGCCGTCGATCCATTCCTCGGTATCCCGCACCCTGCCGCGTCCGGTCCCGCTAAACAGGTCGACGTAGGTGGCCGATCGCGACCGGCCTTCGAGGAAATTCCTTCGGGCACCTCGGGAGATGTCCAGGTAACGGCGCAGCCGGTCGTGCTTGTCCTTGGCCCAGACTCCCACCTCCTCGGCAGGCAGTCCGTCATCGCCGTCAATCAACTTTCCCATAGGCGGAGAGCAATCCCATCATCCAGACACGTCCGGACAAACTGCCATTCCGGGATTAATGAGTCATGAAACACGTTCGGGTGTGCGGCGCAACAAGCCGAGGATGCGGAGAGTTGGAGGTAAAACAGCCGCAAGCAGACAAATGACTTTCCGAGCCGCTTGACACATCCGGGGACAGGGGACACCTTGCCGGGGACGGATTTGCCGCTCCGTCTCAAGGGTTTATAGGACACCAACGGAGCGGCAGGCGTGGTCGACACTCTCCCCGACCCGGAAACCCGGTGCAGGCGCCGCGACGTCGCGGGCCGGCGCTGCGTCGTCCATCCGCCGCTGACCCTGCCCAGCCACTGCACCGGCTGGCGCCTGGAGGTGGACGGACGCTACCTGGCCGACGGGTTCGAGTCGGCCGAACAGGCGCTCGACTGGGCGGACCCGCTCATCGCCGGAGGCGCCGCATGACGCCGTCTCGCGCCGCCTCGCGGGTGTTCGACGAGCTGGCCTGGGCGGCCGCCATCATCAAGCGCTGCCCGGACCCCTATCTCGGAATGCTCAAGAACGCCCGCCGCCTGGACGTGGTGCGCGACGCGCGGGAGGCCTACGGCTACCGCCACCTGTCGGACGACGAGGACGCGCCGAGCGCCGGCGACCAGGAGCGGGCCGACCGAATCTGGCGTTGGCCCAACCTGCTCGACGACACCGCCCAGACCATCGTGCGGGCCCGCGCGGCGGGCTGCGCCTGGAAGGTCATCCAGGCCAAGGACGCGCGTGGCCGGCCGAAAGCCCGCTCGCTCCCCACCCTGCGCAAGGACTTCGCGCGCGGCCTGGAGGACATCGCGGCGGCCCTGGCGGCGGGACGGATAAGGTAGGAAAAGGCATTTTTTCATTTTTCTGGTTTTTCTTTCCTGTTTTTCCATTTTCCGCTATCTTAAGTGCTGTGGTGGCCATCGCCCCCAGACCGACGCCCGCCCGGCCCCGCCGGGCGGGTTTCGCGTTTCCAAACTAGAAACCCTTCGACCCCGAGACCGGGAGGCCATTGCCGGTGCCGCGCCCCAAGGGCACGCCCAAGACGGGCGGCCGCCGCGCGGGGACGCCGAACCGGGTCACCCGGGCCGCTCGCCAGCGCATCCTCGACGACGTGGACCCCATCGGATTCCTGGCCCGGGTGGCGCGCGGCGAGGCCATCGAGACCGGCGCCGTCGACGAGTCCGGCAAGCCGGTGATGTGGGTGCCCACCCCGGAACAGCGCCTCGCCGCCAACTTCAAACTGCTCGACAAGGCGGTGCCCAATGCCCGCGACGCGGCGCCGGACGGCGACGACCCGGACGGCGACGGCACCGCCACGCCCCTGACCCACGAAAGCGCCCTGAAGCTCCTGAAATGACGGCTGAAGAACTTGCCCTTCGTCAGACCCTGAAGGACGATTACCCCCTCTACGCCGAAAAGTGCCTGGTTATCCGCACCAAGACGCGCGGCCTGACGCCGTTGGTGCTCAACCGGGAGCAACGGCACGTGCACGAGCGGCTGGAGGCGCAGCGCGCCGAGACCGGCCGGGTCCGCGCCCTCGTCCTGAAGGCGCGGCAGCGCGGCCTGTCCACCTACATCGGCGGGCGTTTCTTCCACCGCGCCACGCACGCCCAGGGCGTCAAGGCGCTGGTGATGGCGCATCAGCAGAAGAGCACGGACGCCCTGTTCCGGATGGTGGAGCGGTTCCACGGCCAGATGCCGGACGCCCTCCGGCCGCACACCGGAAAGGCAAACGCCAAGCAGCTCTATTTCGACCAGCTGGACTCCGGTTACGAGGTGGCCACCGCCGGGTCGCGCGAGGTCGGGCGCGGTGACACCATCCAGCTGTTCCACGGGTCCGAGGTGGCGTTCTGGCCGGATGCCGAGGACCACCTGGACGCGGTGATGGAGGCGGTGCCGGAGGAACCGGGCACCGAGCAGATTCTCGAAAGCACCGCGAAGGGCATGGGCAACCTGTTCCATCGCATGTGCATGGCGGCGCTGGAGGGGCGGTCCGACTTCATCCTGGTGTTCATCCCCTGGCACTGGGCGGCGGAGCTGCGCCGCGCGCCGCCGGAAGGGTGGGCGCCGCCGGAGACCGTGGAGTCCGACGGCCGGCCGGTCAACCGGTGGGCCGACTACGCGCGGCGCCACGACCTCGACCTCGACCAGCTCTATTGGGCCTACCGGAAATCCGAGACCAAGGCCACCGCCATCGGCGACGACCCGGCGGCCGGGCCCTGCTGGAAATTCCTGCGGGAATACCCCGGGTCGGTGGACGAGGCCTTCCAGACCTCCGGCGGCGGCGGCCTGCTGTCGGCCGAGGCCATCGCCAAGGCCCGCCGGGCGCACCTCGAGCGGCGGCCCGACGTGTTCCCTGTGGTGCTGGGATACGACCCCAACGCCGGCGGCGACGACCTGTCGTGGATTCTGGACCGCTGCGGCCGGGTCCTGGGCCGGGTCGTCAATTGGCACCGCGCCACCAAGACCCTGCAGGAACGGGTGGCGATGGGCGCCGAGGCCCTGGACAGGACGGACGCCGACATGATGTTCGTCGATGCCGGGAACGGCGGCGGCGACATCGTCGACGCGCTGACCGACCTGGGCTACGGCGACCGGGTGATGGCGGTCCATTTCGGCGGCGCCGCCACCGACGACATGCAGTATGTCAACAAGCGGGCCGAAATGGCCGGGGAGGCACGCAACTGGCTGCTCGACCCGGGCGGCGCCGGCATCCCGGACGACGACCTGCTGCACACCCATCTGGCGGCGACCCACGCCAAGCCCCGGGTCCAGGACAACCGGCTGGAGCTGGAGCCCAAGGAGACGGTGCGCCAGCGCCTCGGCGGCGCCAGCCCGGACGGGTTCGATTCCGCCATCCTCACCTTCGCGTTTCCGGTCGCCAGGCGGCCCCGACCGGCCGACACGCGGCGCGACCGTCCGGCGGTGACCGACTACCCCCTGCTCGACCACTGACAAGGAAACCGTTCATGGGAAGCCTGTTCTCAAGTCCGTCCCTGCCGCCCCTGCCGGCGCCCGTCACCGGCCCGGCGTCCGACGACGCCGAGACCGAGGCCGCCGCCGAGCGCGAGCGCAAGCGCCAGGCCGCCGCCGCCAGCCGGTCCAACGACATCCGCACCGGGGTGTCGGGCCTGACCGAGGACGCGCCGGTCAAGAAGAAGACCCTGCTGGGCAACGCCGGATGACTCATGCCGCCGCCCGCGACGTGCTCGACCGGCACGCCGCCATGACGGACGACCGCAACGCCGTGATGGGCGACTGGCGGGACATCGCGGCCTACGTTCTGCCGCGGGCGTCGCTCGCCCTCGGGGCCGGAAAGCGGCCGGAGGTGGTCGACGATACCGCCAAGGACGCCAACGAGAACCTGGCGGCCGGCGTGGACGGCCTGATGTTCGGCGGCGGAACCCATTACGAGACGAAACCGCGCGACCGCCGCCTGGCCGAAGACGACGCCGCCAAGGCATGGTGCGCCGCGGCGACGCGGATCCACAACGCGGCCCTGAAGACCGGTCGGTCCGGGTTCTCCTCGGAGCGTCAGAAGGCCCTGCAGGGATGCACCGCGCTCGGCACCGCCTGCCTGTACACGGCCGACCAGCCGGGCGAGCACCTGGTGTTCCAGGCGGTGCCGCTGAGCCAGCTCTTCATCGCCGAATCCCACACCAGGCGGGTGGACACGGTGCAGCGCCGGTTCACGCTCACCGCCCGCCAGGCGGCGGCCAAGTTCCGCCACGGCACCCTGCCGCCCAAGGTGGCCGAGGCGGCGGGGGAGGAAAAGCGCGCCGGCACCCGGTTCGAATTCATTCACGAGGTGATGCCGAACCCGTCCCGCAGTCCGGGCAAGGCGGACGGCGGCAACATGGCCTTCGTGTCCGCCTATGTCTCGGTCGACGACGAAACCGTGGTGATGGCCGGCGGCTACCACGAACAGCCCTACCAGGTGTTCCGCTGGATCGGCCAGGACGAAAGCCCGTGGGGCTGGGCGCCGTCGATGAACGCGCTCGCCACCATCAAGCGGGTCAACGCCATGGGGCGGACGAATCTGAAGGCGGCGCACAGGTTGGTGGAGCCGTCGCTCTACGTGCGGTCCGGGGTGTTCAAGGACCGCATCGACCGGCGGCCGGATTCCATCGTCCAGACCGTGGTGAACCGCGGCGACGTGGAACCCGAACTCAAGAAGTTCCCCGGTCCGGACGGCCTGCCGTTCACGGTCGAGATGGAACACGACCGGCGGGAGGCGGTGCGGGCGGCCTACCACTACTACCTGCTGGACATGCCGGCCTCGCCGCAGATGACGGCGACCGAATACCTGGGCCGGGTACAGCAGATGATGCGCCGCCTGGGCCCGGCGGTCGGGCGCATCGAGAAGGAGGCGGCGGAGCCCATCGGACGGCGAACCTTCAACATCCTGTGGCGGGCCGGCGCCCTGCCGCCGCTGCCCGGCGCACTCGACGGCGCCGGGCCGGACGACTTCGAGGTGAATTTCATCTCGCCGGTGGAACGGG
>JANQGL010000059.1 GCA_028277325.1 Magnetospira sp. | reverse complement strand
CGGAAGCCCTGGCGGCGGCGCTGTCGGCCGGCACTCGGCGGGGACGCGCGGTCGGGGCGGCGGTGGAGTCACGGCGCGGCGATCTGTTCGTGCAGGTGTTCGACGGCGCCGGCGCGGCGCTGGGCGGACCGCGAATCGCCCGCCCGGACGACCCGTTCGGCGACCTGCCGGAGGGCGACGTGGTGGCGGTCGGCGACGCCGCGGCGACCCTGGCGGCGTGGTTGCGGCGCATCGGCCGGGCGGCGGCGGTGGCCGGCCTCGGTCCGGCGCCCGACCCGGCGGTGGTCGCCGAACTGGCGGCGGCGCGGGCGCCGGTGGCGCATCCGGCGCCGCTCTATCTGCGTCCGCCGGAGGCGACGCGGCCGGTCGACGGCGGTCGGCTGCGCCCTTGACGGCGGATCTGTGCGAGGCGGGGGCGGCCCATGCCGAAGTGCTGGCGGCGCTGCACGCCGACTGTTTCCCGACTCCCTGGACGGCGGCCGAGATCGGGCGCCTGCTGGCGCTGCCGGGGATGTTCGCCCTGCTCGCGCTGACCGCGGGCGCGCCGCGCGCCTTCGTGGTCGCCCGGGTGGCGGCCGACGAGGCGGAGATCGTCACCATCGGCACCCATCCGAGCGCCCGCCGCAACGGGTTGGCGGCGGCGCTGTTCGGCGCCGCCGGGGCACACGCGGCACGGCACGGGGCGCGGTCGCTGTTCCTGGAGGTGGCGGCCGACAACGCGGCGGCGCGGCGACTCTACGAGGCGCACGGGTGCGCGGAAATCGGCCGTCGCCACAACTATTACAAGCGTGAGAATGGAGTTTGCATGGATGCCGTGATTCTTGGTAAAACGCTTGACGAGACCAAAGAAAGCCGCTGACCACTCCGCCACCAAAAACGCGTATTAAATCAAGTTATGGGACAGCAGGTAGCTTGACTTTTAAGCCTCAAAATGTTGCATAGGGGGCAAAAATAATCTAGATTGACTGAAAACTAAGCTCGCAAAGGAAAGCCGTCGATATGCCTGACCATGAAAATGCAAATGCCTTGATGGAACTGACCACGGAGATTGTCGCCGCCCATGTGGGTAACAACACCGTGGCGGTGAGCGATATTCCCCAGCTTATCCAGGATGTTTATAAGACTTTATCGTCCCTTGATGAGCCGGAAACCAAAGTGGAGCGACCGCGTCCCGCCGTTCCGGTCAAGAAGTCGGTGCATCCCGACTACTTGATCTGCTTGGAAGATGGCAAGAAGTTAAAAATGTTGAAGCGGCACCTCAAAACAGCCTACAACATGACTCCGGAAGAATATCGGGAACGCTGGGGGCTGCCGGCCGACTATCCGATGGTGGCGCCGGAATATGCCGCGCATCGGAGCAGCCTGGCCAAGAAGATCGGCCTTGGAACCAAGTCCCGGAGGTAACCGGCGCCCGGTTTGCCGCGGAAAGGGTAGGCGCACAGGAACGTGAAGGCGGACAAGACCACACCATCGGACGGCGAGACGGCGTACCCATCGCGGATCGAACAGCGGTGTGTTGAAAGCGGCATGAAGATGACCGGCCAGCGACGGGTCATCGCACGGGTCTTGTCGGAGGCCGACGACCATCCGGATGTGGAGGAACTGTATCGCCGCGCGACGCTGGACGACCCCAAGATCAGCATCGCCACCGTTTACCGGACCGTGCGCCTGCTCGAGGAAGCGGAGATCATCGAGCGACTCGATTTCGGCGATGGCCGGGCCCGCTACGAGGAATCGGCCGACGAGCACCACGACCATTTGATCGATGTCAAGACGGGCCGCGTGATCGAGTTCCAGAACGACGAGATCGAGGCGTTGCAGCGCCGCATCGCCGAACAGTACGGCTATCGCCTGGTCGGCCACCGGCTGGAGCTGTTCGGGGTTCCGTTGTCGGGCGCCGCGGATGCCGGCACCGGCGACGAGTAGCGGGCGTCGGCGGTGAAGACGCTTCACATCAAGACCTTCGGCTGCCAGATGAACGTCTATGATTCGGCCCGCATGGCCGATCTCCTGGCGCCGCTCGGCTATCGACCGGTGAACGACCCGGCGCGGGCCGACATGGTCATCCTCAACACCTGCCACATCCGCGAGAAGGCGGCCGACAAGGTCTTTTCGGATCTCGGCCGGCTGCGTCTGGACAAGCAGGCGGCGGCGGCCGAGGGGCGGCGCATGGTCCTCGTCGTCGCCGGCTGCGTGGCGCAGGCGGAAGGCGCGGAAATCCTGCGTCGCGCGCCCTACGTGGACCTGGTGGTCGGGCCGCAGGGCTATACCCGGTTGCCCGACCTGCTGGCCCGGCTCGGGCCGCCCGCCGGCCAGAGGGTGGCGACCGAGTTTCCCGTCGAGCCGAAGTTCGATCTGTTGCCGGCGCCGAGCGCCGACGGCCCGAGCGCCTTCCTGTCGGTGCAGGAGGGCTGCGACCGGTTCTGCGCCTTCTGCGTGGTGCCCTATACGCGCGGTGCCGAATATTCGCGACCGGCCGCCGAGGTGCTGGCCGACGCCCGCGCCCTGGTCCGCCAGGGGGTGCGCGAGATCACCCTGGTCGGCCAGAACGTCAACGCCTACCACGGGGCGCCCGGCGGTCTCGGGCGTCTGCTGCGCGACCTGGCCGGCCTCGACCGCCTCGACCGCCTGCGCTACACCACCTCGCACCCGGCCGACATGGACGATGATCTGGTTGCGGCGCACCGCGACGTCCCGGCCCTGATGCCGTTCCTGCACCTGCCGGTGCAGTCGGGGGCGGACCGTGTCCTGAAGGCCATGAACCGCCGCCACACGGCGGACGACTACCGGCGGACCGTCGACCGGCTGCGCGCGGCCCGTCCCGACATCGCCCTGTCGTCCGATTTCATCGTCGGCTTTCCCGGGGAGACCGAGGCCGAGTTCGCGGCGACCATGGACCTGGTGGCCGAGATCGGCTTCGCGCAGGCCTATTCGTTCAAGTACAGCCCGCGCCCCGGCACGCCGGCCGCCGAACTGCCGGATCGGGTGCCGGACGCCGTGGCCGGCGACCGCCTGACCCGTCTCCAGGACCGCCTGAATGCCGATCAGGAGGCGTTCAACCGGGCCTGCGTGGGGCGGGTGATGCCGGTGCTGCTCGACCGCCCGGGACGGCATCCGGGACAACTGGTCGGCCGCGGCCCCTACATGCAGGCGGTGCACGCGCCGTCGCGGACGGCCCGGCTCGGCGATCTGGTCGACCTCGAAATCGTCGCGGCGCACCCGAACAGCCTGTCGGGACTCCCGGTCGGCGCGACGGCCGACACCCGGGTTTGCGCCTGATGGCCGTCGTCGACGTCCGCGATCCGTTCGATCCCGCCGCGCCGTCGCTGGTCCTCAGCTTCGACAGCAACGCCCTGGCGGCCGACCTTTACGGTCCGCACGAGAGCCATCTGGCGCGGATCGAGCAGGCGCTGGGGGTGAGCCTCCATTCGCGCGGCAACAAGCTGGCCGTGCTCGGCCCGCCGGAGGCCCAGGGGACGGCGGCCAATGTCCTGAACGGGCTTTACGACCGCTTGGAGAAGGGGGCCACGGTGGGCGGCGAGGAGGTGGATGCGGCGCTGCGGATGGTGGCCGGGTCGGGCGACACCGGGGACCTCGGGATGGCCGTCCACACCCGCAAGCGCACGGTCAACCCGCGCAGCCCGACCCAGGCCGCGTACCTGCGGGCGATCGACGAGCACGACCTGGTGTTCGGGATCGGCCCGGCCGGCACCGGCAAGACCTACCTGGCGGTCGCCAAGGCGGTGGAGCGGCTGATCGCCGGCGAGGTGGACCGGGTGATCCTGTCGCGTCCGGCGGTCGAGGCGGGCGAGCAGTTGGGCTTCCTGCCCGGCGACATGCGCGAGAAGGTGGACCCCTACCTGCGGCCGCTGTATGACGCGCTGCACGATATGCTGCCGGCCGAGCAGGTGGCCAAGCGGATGGAGAAGGGCGACATCGAGGTGGCGCCGCTGGCCTTCATGCGCGGCCGCACCCTGTCCAACGCCTTCGTGATCCTGGACGAGGCGCAGAACACCACCGCGGTGCAGATGAAGATGTTCCTGACCCGGCTGGGCCAGGGGTCGCGCATGGTGGTGACCGGCGATCTGTCGCAGGTCGACCTGCCGCGCGGCACCCGGTCGGGACTGCGCGACGCGGTCGACGTGCTCGAAGGGGTCGACGGCATGTCCTTTGTCCGGTTCAAGGACAGCGACGTGGTGCGGCACGCCCTGGTGACCCGCATCGTGCGCGCCTACAACGACGTGGAATCGCGGCGCCGGCTGGCGGCGCCCTATGAGCGTGAGACGCGCGGCCGCAATGACTGACCCCGACATCGCGGTGAGCACGGCCGGCGGCGACTGGGACGCGGCGATTCACGACGCCGCGGACCGCGCCCTGCGGGCGGCCCGGCTGGTCTGCCGGACCCTCGGCCAGGCGGACGCGGAGGCGGCGGTGGTGCTGGCCGACGACGCCACCGTGCGCGCCCTGAACCGCGATTACCGGGGACTCGACGCGCCGACCAACGTGCTGTCGTTCGCCGACCTGGACGGCGGCCAGGCGGCGATGGGCGGGCGCCTGCTGGGCGACGTGGTGGTCGCCCTCGACACCGTTCGCCGCGAGGCGTCGGAGTCCGGGCGGCCGCTGGCCGATCATTTCAGCCACCTGGTGGTGCATGGTATG
>JANQGL010000463.1 GCA_028277325.1 Magnetospira sp. | reverse complement strand
CCGCACAGGGTCGAGGCCTCGGGCAGGGTCCCCGCCTCGTCGTAACCGAACAGGGCCGGCGCGATCACGGCGCCGATGGGACCCGAATAGGGCGTTCCGTAGGCATGGCCGCCGACCGCCTTGTAGACCGGACAGTGATTGAGGCAGGCGCCGCAGCGAATGCAGCGCAGGGCGTCCTGGAACGGGCCGCCGAGCAGGCTGCTGCGGCCGTTGTCGACCAGGACCACGTGGAACGCGGTCGGGCCGTCCGGATCGCCCGGCCGGCGCGGACCGTTGAGGAAGGTGGTGTAGGCGGTCAGGTCCTGGCCGGTGGCCGAGCGGGCCAGCACCCGCAACAGCGTGGCGGCGTCCTCCAGGGTCGGCACCACCTTTTCGATCCCGGTGACCACGATGTGGGTCGGCGGCAGCACATGGCCCAGGTCGGCGTTGCCCTCGTTGGTCACCAGGACCACGCCGCCGGTCTCGGCGACCAGGAAGTTGGCCCCGGTGACGCCCACCTCGGCCGACCGGAAGGCGTCGCGCAGTCGGGCCCGGGCCTCGTCCAGCAGGGCGCGCGGCGACGCGAGATCGCGGTCCGCCGGCCGGTCGGCGTGATGGGCCCGGAAGGCGCGGGCGATGCGGCCCCTGTCCAGATGCGCCGCCGGCATGATCAGGTGGCTGGGCGGCTCGCGGCGCAACTGGATGATGTACTCCCCGAGGTCGGTCTCCAGCGGCGCCAGGCCGTGATCCTCCAGGTCCGCGTTGAGGCCGATCTCCTCGCCGACCATGGACTTGGACTTGACGATCCTTGTCGCTCCGCTGGCCTCGACCAGGCCGCGCACCGTCTCCCGGGCCTCCGCCGCGTCGCGGCACCAGTGCACCTGGCCGCCCGACGCCGTCACGTTCTCCTCGAAGCGGACCAGATAGACGTCCAGGTTGGCCAGGGTGTGATCGCGGATGGCCCGCGCCGCGTCGCGCAGACGATCGAACTCGGGCAGCCGTTCGGCGGCGGCGCGGCGCTTGTCCTCGAAATTCCGTCCGAGGCGGCGCAACGAGCGGCCGAGCGTGGCGTCGTCGAGGGCTCGGCGGCTGTTCTCGGCGAACCGGCGGGCGGTGATCCGCATGATGTCAGCCCTCCCGCGCGGCCGGTTGCCCGGCCGACGGGTCGGCCTCGGACGGCACGTCGGGGGCCTCCGGTACCGCGCCGATCGGCGGCTCGTCCAGGCGCCCGGCCAGGACCTCGGCCACATGGCGCACCTGCAACCCCGATCCCTCGCGATGCAACCGGCCGGCGAGATTGATCAGGCAGCCCAGGTCGCCGCCCAGCACCGTGTTGGCGCGGGTGCGGCGCAGGGCCGCCCCCTTGGTGGCGGCGATGCGGGCCGAAAGCTCGGCATGGCGGACCATGAAACCGCCGCCGAAGCCGCAGCAGGAGTCCGGATCGTCGTTTTCCAGCAGGTCGAGTCCGACCACCCGGCCGAGCAGCGCGCGCGGCTGCGCCCGGATGTCCAGTTCGCGCAGGCCGGAACAGGAATCGTGATAGGTCACCTGATAGGGATAGGCCGCGTCGATGCCGGTGAACCCCATCACGTCGACCAGAAAGGCGGTCAGCTCCCAGACCCGGGACGCCCAGTCGCCCACCTGCCTGGCCCAGTCCCGGTCGGTGGCCAGGAGATCGGGGTAGTGGCACCGCAGCATGGCGGCGCAGGAGCCGCTCGGCGCCACCACGTAGTCCACGTCCCGGAACGCGGCGATCAGGTCATGGGCGAGGCGACGCGCCGCATCCCGGTCGCCGGCGTTGAAAGCCGGCTGGCCGCAGCAGGTCTGGCGCTCCGGCACCACCACGGTGCAGCCGGCGCGCTCCAGCAGGTCCACGGCGGCGAATCCGACGCTCGGCCGCGTCACGTCGACCAGACAGGTCACCAGCAGGCCCACGGTGGGGGCGGTCGGCGTCTGGTCGGTCATGGTCCCGGTCTCCTCGGCAGCAGCAGCCAGTAGCGGCCGGTCTCCTTCATCGTTCCGGCCATCCGTTCGGCCTCCGGCCCATGGCCCCAGAACAGGTCGCCGCGCACCGCGCCGCGGATCGCGCCGCCGGTATCCTGGGCCATCACGAGGCGGCGCAAGGGCGCCGCGCCGGGACGCGGATGGCGGACGTCCAGCCACAGCGGCACCCCGTAGGGCAGGAAGGCGTCGTCCACCGCCAGCGATCGCCCGGGCGTCAGCGCCACGCCCTGGGCCCCCACCGGACCCGGGCCGGCGCGTTCGGCAAGAAAGACATAGGACGGATTTTCGTTCAAAAGTTCAAGCCCGTCCACCGGATGCGCCGCGATCCAGCCGCGGAGAGCCTGCATCGACATGGCGTCCCCCGAAATCTCGCCACGGTCGATCAGAACCCGGCCGATGGATCGGTAGGGATGTCCGTTGGTCGCCGCGTAGCCCACGCGGACGGTGGTGCCGTCCGCCAGCAGGGCGCGCCCCGACCCCTGCACGTGCAGGAAGAACAGGTCCACCGGATCGTCGGCCCACAGGAAGGCGAGGTTCCGGCCGTCCAGGGCGCCGGCCGCGATTTCGGCGCGCGTCGCGTGCGGCACCAGGCGGCCGCCGTCCAGGCGACCGGCGATGCGGCGCCCCTTCAGGTCGTCGCGGAACGCCCCGAGATCGACCGTGACCAGGGCGTCGGGCGGGCCCAGCACCGGCACGGGATAGCGCGCCGAAGGACGCCGGTCGGCCCGGATCACCGCCTCGTAATAGCCGGTGAACAGTCCGTCGTCGTGGGTCGTCCCCTCCCTGTCGCGGCCAAGCGCCACGAAGGGTGCGAAGTGGCGGACCAGGAAGGCGCGGGTCCGGGGGTCGTCACCGGGGGTCAGCCGGGCCGCCTCGGCGCAGATCAGCCGCCAGTCGACGAGTCGTCCGAACCGGACGTCGCCGCCCAGATGCTCGCCGCCCAGGCGCCCGGACAGGCGGCGGCAGGACGCGAGGAAGACCGGCAGGGCTTCCGACTGCCGGCCGTCGGCCCAACCCGGCAGGTCGTCGAACCGGGCCGGACGCAGGTCCAGCGCCACGTCGGCCGGTCGCGGAGCCTTCTTTTCCGGCGGCACCGGGGCGCAGGCCGCCGCCGCCAGGATCAGGACCAGGAGAAGACGACGCGCCAGAGGATGGAAACCGGCGGCGCGGCGGCGGCCGGCGGGGCCAGCGCGCAGACCCGTCGACGCCGGGACGGGATCAGTCCGGACTGCGGGTGGCAACCAGCAGCCAGTTGGGATCGGGCGAACGCACATTGCGGATGAAGGTCCAGTAGTCGGTCACCTTGTCCACGTAGTTCGGATCGCCGTCCACGATCGCGCCGTCCTTGACGCGGGTCACGTTGACCTGCTCGCTGACGAACCGGACGGTGATCCGGGCCTCGTCGTCGTCCAGCGCCGCCTCGACGATCTCCGGCGCCCGCATCCCGACCAGTTCGTGCTCGACCGATTCCCCGGCCGATTCCCGCTCCTCGATCGCCCGCTCGAAGTTGGACAACACCTCGGGCGCCAGAAGGGTGCCGAGGGTGCGCCGGTCGCCGGCCGCGAAGGCGCCGACGATCATCTCGAAGGCCGCCCGGGCCCCGGTCAGGAAGCCGGCTTCGTCGAACGCCGGATCGGCCAGCTTGATGCGGATCAAACCGGCCGCCAGGGGATCGCCGGAGTCGAGCGCCGGATGATCCTCCGCGACCTCCGGGTCGTGGCGATCCGGCAGCCGGATCACGTTGTCCGTCTCGTCGTCGACGTCGTCCTCGCGCGGCTCTTCGGGTCGCGGCGACCGACGATTCCGGAACGGATCGTGATAGCCGCCCTCATGGCCATCGCGCCGGCCGAGCACGCTGCGCAACCGGTAGATCAGGAATGCCGCGACCAGCGCGAACAGCACGATATCAAGAAACTGTATTCCGCCGCCCATGGTATCTGTCTTGTTCACAACCCTGGAAACATATCTGTTTTTTGGCGGCCTGGACCGGATCGCCGGGCTGCGCTACACCTTTCGGCGTGTCGCGTCGCGACGGCTCCCGAACAGACTCGCGGTTCGGGAACCCGCGTCCCCGACCGCCCCGGTGCCGATTAGATAATCCTTCTCGCTTCGAAGAGCAAGCCAACATGGGTTTTGTCGTCTTTCTCGTCTTCCTTGCCGTGCCGTTGATCGAAATCGCGCTGTTCGTGCGCATCGGGGGCTGGATCGGACTTTGGCCGACCATCGGCATCGTCGCCCTGACCGCGGTCATCGGCACCACGCTTCTGAGGATACAGGGTTTCAACACCCTGGCGCGGGCCCGCCAATCGCTGGACGAAGGCCAGTTGCCGGTCAACGAGGTGTTCGACGGCTTCTGCCTGGTGCTGGCCGGGGCGCTGTTGCTGACCCCCGGATTTTTCACCGACACGGTGGGATTCCTGCTGTTCCTGCCGCCGTTGCGGGGGTCCCTGCGCCGGGTGCTCGGGCTGTACCTGGCCAAGCATGCCACGGTGCACGTGCACACGGAGGGATTTGGCCCGCACCGGAGCCGACCGGACGGCGGCCGGACCGACGTCATCGACGGGGAGTTCGAGGACGTTACCGGACGCGACGACGGACCGCCGCGTCGCGGTTGAGCCGCGACCGCATCCATGCTAGCCACCGATCAACCTTAATCGAGGGAGGGTTTTCCCATGGCCGAAGCCGATCAGCAGAACCAGGCGCCGTTCGTGGTCAACGGACAGTTCATCAAGGACCTGTCGTTCGAGGCGCCCAACGCGCCCGCCATTTTCGGGATTCTTCAAAAGAAGCAGCCGGACGTGAACATCAACGTGGACGTCAACGCCCGGCCGCTCCAGGACGACATGTTCGAGGTGAACCTGCACGTGCGCTCGGAATGCAAGGCCGAGGACGACGTGGCGTTCATCATCGAGCTGGTCTATGCCGGCATCTTCACCATCCGCGTGCCGGAGGAGCACAAGGAACTGGTGCTGCTGGTGGAATGCCCGCGCATCCTGTTTCCCTTCGCGCGCGCCATCGTCGCCGACGTGACCCGCGACGGCGGGTTCCCGCCGCTGATGCTGTCGATGATCGACTTCATGGCCATGTACCAGCGCAACCGCCAGCAGGCCGAGGCCGGCGAGATCGGCAACGCCTGACGCGCCGGATCCCTTCCGAGCCGGATCAGGTCTCCCAGAGCGGCGCCACCAGCCTGCCGAGGAACGCCCGGTGGGCGGCCAGTTCCTCGGCGCCGGGGGCGTGCGGGCGCGGCGGGCGCGCGACCTGCGGACGGCCTGCCGAAACTCCCGGCGCCGCGCCGGCCGCGGTCGCCAGTCCGAGACCCGGTTGCCGGCCGCCGGTGAGTTCCAGATAGACTTCGGCCAGAAGCTCGGCGTCCAGCAGGGCGCCGTGCAGGGTGCGGTCGGTGTTGTCGATGCCGAACCGCCGGCACAGGGCGTCCAGGTTGGCCTGGGCGCCGGGAAACCGGCGGCGCGCCAGACGCACGGTGTCCAGGGCGCGATCGGACGACAGCGGCGGCCGGCCGAGGCGGTCCAGCTCGGCGTTGAGAAACCCGAGATCGAACTGCGCGTTGTGGATGATCAGCCGGGCGTCGCCGACGAAGTCGAGAAAATCGCCCGCCACCCGGTCGAAGGTCGGATGATCCTTCAGGAAGTCGGACGACAGCCCGTGCACCTTGAAGGCCTCGTCCGGCATGTCGCGTTGCGGGTTCAGGTACTGGTGCCAGGTGCGCCCGGTGGCCAGCAGGTTGACCAGTTCCACGCAGCCGATCTCCACCACCCGGTGGCCGGCCGCCGGATCGAGACCGGTGGTCTCGGTGTCCAGAACGATTTCACGCATGGGTCGCCTCGCCGTCGGACCGTCAAAAAAACAAGACGGTTCCCGAATCCTACTATATTTGGATTCTTCTCTTCAACATCTGGTATCCACGGCGGCGGATCAGGGGTCGGGGCGGCCAGGCGAACGACGTGCGGCCGGACAACGCGGTCACGATGCGCTCGATGCCGCGCAGGGTGACGGCGCGTCCGAGCGCGCTGGAGATCACCACGTCGGCCCGCCTGCGCTTGTCCCGGTCCGGCATCTGCCGGGTTTCCACGCCGGCCAGCCGTTGGCGCGTCATGCCGGGACGGGCCAGGACGCGGGCCAATTGCAGGCGGCGCGGCGCGCTGACCACGGCCACCGCGTCGCAGCGGCGGTCCCCCCCGGTTTCGAACAGCAACGGAATGTCGAGCACCACCAGGGATGCGCGGCGCCGGGACATGCGGCGCAGGAAGGCCAGCTCGGCCGCCCGTACCCGGGGATGCAGGATCGACTCCAGGCGCCGCAACGTCGCCGGATCGCCGAACACCCGGTCGCCCAAGGTCTTGCGGTCCACCGCGCCGCCGCGGACGCAGTCCGGAAACGCCGCCTCGACCGCCTCCACCGCATCGCCGCCCGGCCCGAGCAGGCGATGCACCGCGGCGTCCGCATCGTGCACCGGCACCCCCAGACGGCGGAACAGGTTCGCCGCGGTCGACTTGCCCATGGCGATCGATCCGGTCAACCCGAGAACGATCACCCGAGCGCCTCCAGGACGTGCGCCCGTACCTCCGGCGTGACCTCCGGGCGTTGTCCGAACCAGGCCTCGAAGCCCGGCACCGCCTGATGCAGCAGCATGCCGAGTCCGTCCACCGCGCGCAGGCCGCGCGCCCGGGCGGCGGCCAGCAGCGGAGTCCGCAACGGCACGTAGACGATATCGGTGACCACCGCGTCGGTCGGCAGAGCGTCCAGGGCGAGATCGAGCGGCGGATGTCCGGCCATCCCCAGGGTGGTGGTGTTGACCAGCACCCCGGCACCCTCCAGGGCCTCGGCGCGGCGGTCCCAGTCGACGACCCGGATCCCGGACGACATGTCGTTACGGATCGATTCCGCCCGTTCGCGGGTCCGGTTGATCAGCCGCAGGTCCGGACATCCCGCATCCAAAAGGGCGGCACAGACCGCCCGCGCCGCGCCACCGGCGCCCAGCACCGCCGCCGGGACGTGCGGATCGAAACCGGGCGCCGCAGCCCTCAGGTTGACCAGGAACCCCTCGGCGTCGGTGTTGGTGCCGAGCAGGCTGCCGTCCGCCTCCACCACCACCGTGTTGACGGCGCCGATCCGCCGCGCCACGGAATCGATCCGGTTCACCGTCCGCAGGGCCGCCTCCTTGTGCGGCAGGGTGACGTTGCAGCCCCGGAATCCGAGCTTGGGCAGGGCGCGCAGGGCCTCGGCGAAGTCCTCCGGACGCACCGCCAGCGGCAGGTAGGCGCCGTCGATGCACAGAGTCCGCAGCCAGTAGCCGTGCAGGCGCGGCGACAGGGAATGGACGATCGGCCATCCCATTACGCCGGCCAGACGCGTCGATGCGCGGTCGCCCATGCGGTCAGTCCGCCGCCGGCCGGCGGTCGTGCAACGCCGCCTCGTCCAGGTCGGCCGGATGGACCATGTGGTCGAGGCCGGCGGCGCCTGGAAGTCCGGTCCGCGATCGGCTGGGCGACACGAGCACGAGACTTGGCGCGTCCCGGGTCACGGCAGGCTTTCCTGCCTTTCCGCCAGCAGTTGAATGATCGCCGCCGCGGTCTCCTCGATCGACCGCCGGGTGACGTCGATGATCGGCCAGCTGTGCCGGCTGCACAGCTTGCGGGCGAAGGTCACCTCGTCGTCGACCACACTGATCTCCGTGTAGTCCGTCTCGATGTCCTGACCGAGCAGGCGCAAACGGTTGCGACGTATCTGCGCCAGCATCCGCGGATCCTTGGTCAGGCCGACGATCAAAGGCCCGCGCACCTTGAACAGCTGCTCCGGCAGCGGGCATCCGGGCACGATCGGCACGTTGGCCGCCTTGATGCCCCGGTTGGCCAGGTAGATGCAGGTCGGCGTCTTGGAGGTTCGCGACACCCCGAGCACGATCACGTCGGACTCGCCCAGGTTGTCCATCGACTGGCCGTCGTCGTGACTCATCACGAAATGCATCGCGTCGATGCGCTCGAAATATTCCGAGTTCATGCCGTGATGCCGCCCCGGGCGCCCGTTCATGGGCATGTCCATGTAGTTGGCGATGGTGCCCAGAATCGGATCCAGGACCGGCACACAGGGCGTGTTGAGGTCGCGACAGCCCTTTTCGAGCGTCTGGCGGATCTCCGCGTTGACCAGCGTGAACATGCAGATGCCGGGATAGCGCTGCAGGCGCTTGAGCACCTTGTCCACATCGGCCCTGTTGCGGACCAGTGGCGACAGATGCTCGATCGTCTTCAAGCCGGCGAACTGCAGCAGGCACACCCGGGCCACGCCGAGCACCGTCTCGCCGCTGGCGTCGGACACCAGATGAAGGTGCAGCGTCCTCTCCCCGGTGTCCTGCTCCACAAAGTTGTTGCGGTTGTTCTGCACGTTTCCATCCATCGGCTGTGGACAGCCATCCGGTCCGCTCCTCCGGCCCGGAATCGACGCCCGTTTCCGGACCGCCGCGCACCCGGTTATCCCGAAGTGGACTTCTTTGTCCAGGCGGACTGGAAAACGGTCTGTTTCGAAACCGTCCACCGGACTTCCCCGCTTTTCATGTTATCCGTATAGCAATTCCCGGACCTTCTGTCGCCGCAATTTGGCGGATCGATCCCGGGTTTCCTCAACAGGCCCCATCGGTCCCCGACCCGTTCGGGGATTCCTGTGGACAACGACGGAGCAATCGGGAATCCCCGGAATTGGCGTTCCCAACCACAACAACAGACTCTTTAATTTAAGAATTGAAGAGAGTATGGGTTGGGGGCAAATTCACAGGAGCGCCGCTTACCCAATGACCGATTCATCCACCAAGCTGATGCTGAGGGCCCTTGCCGGGGAAACCCTCGACCGGCCGCCGTTCTGGTTCATGCGCCAGGCCGGACGCTATCTCGCGGAATACCGCGAAACGCGACGCCAGGCACCGAACTTCCTCGCGTTCTGCCATACGCCCGATCTGGCGGTCGAGGTCACCCTGCAGCCCTTGCGCCGTTACGGGTTCGATGCCGCGATCCTGTTCTCCGACATCCTGGTGGTGCCCGACGCGCTCGGCCAGACGGTGGAGTTCCGCGAGGGCGAGGGACCGGTCCTGGAACCGGTGCGCTCGGCCGGCGACCTGGACCGGCTGTCGGCCGACCGGACGATCGGGCACATGGCGCCGATCTTCGAGACGGTGGGCCGCCTGAGCCGCGAGATCCCGCAAACCACGGCGCTGATCGGCTTCGCCGGCTCGCCGTGGACGGTCGCCACCTACATGGTCGAAGGCCGCGGCAGCAAGGACTACCAGGCCATCCGGACCTGGGCCTACGCGGATCCGGAAACCTTCGGGCGCCTGATCGATCTGCTGGTCGAGGCGACCTCGGCCTACGTGATCGAACAGGTCCGTCACGGCGCCGAGATCATCCAGTTGTTCGATACCTGGGCCGGCGTCCTGCCGGAGGCGGAGTTCCGGCGCTGGGTGATCGATGCCAACGCCCGGATCGTGGCCAACCTGCGCGCCGCCTGTCCGGGCGTGCCGGTGATCGGCTTCCCGCGCGGTGCGGGGCTGCTGTACGAGGATTTCGTGCGCGAAACCGGGGTCGACGGGGTCAGTCTCGACGCCACGGTGCCGGTGCAATGGGCGTCCGACGTGTTGCAGCCGTTATGCACGGTCCAGGGAAACCTGGACAACATGTTGTTGCTGGTTGGCGGACCGGCGATGGAGCACGCGGTGACGCGCATCCTTGACGTTCTCGGTCGAGGTCCCTTCATCTTCAATCTGGGTCATGGCATTCTGCCGCCGACACCGCCGGAGAACGTGGCCCGGGTCGTCGAAATGATCATGGAGCGGGGATAGCATTCCGTTCAAGGGAGTCACCCATGGCCCGTCTGGCCGTCGTGATGTTCAACCTCGGGGGACCGGATCGCCTGGAGGCCGTGCAGCCGTTCCTGTTCAACCTGTTCAATGATCCGGCGATCATCAACCTGCCGCGCCCGCTGAGATGGCTTCTGGCGCGGGCGGTGGCCAGGCGGCGGGCTCCCATCGCCCGCCAGATCTACGCCCACCTGGGGGGTCGTTCGCCGCTCCTGGAGCTGACCCGGGCGCAGGCGCGGGGGCTCGAGAAGCGGTTGATCGCCGATGGCGACGAGGCGCGGGTGTTCATCTCGATGCGGTACTGGCACCCGATGAGTCTGCACACGGCGCGCGAGGTGCGGGACTTCGATCCCGACGAGATCGTGCTGTTGCCGCTGTATCCGCAGTTCTCCACCACCACCAGCGGCTCGTCGCTGGACGATTGGCGGCGCGCCGCGAAACGGGTCGGTCTCAAGAGTCCCACCTGCGCCGTGTGCTGCTATCCCATGCAATCGGGATGGGTGCGCGCGGTGGCCGACCTGACCGCGCAGACGGTGGAGATTGCAACCAAGGAGGGCGAGCCGCGGGTCCTGTTCTCGGCCCACGGACTGCCCAGGAAGGTGATCGATGCCGGCGATCCCTATCAGTGGCAGGTGGAGCAGACCAGCGCCGCGGTGGTCGAGGAAATGGGGATTCCGGATCTTGACTGGGTGGTCTGTTATCAGAGTCGGGTCGGGCCGCTCGAATGGATCGGCCCGTCGACCGAACAGGAACTGGCGCGCGCGGCGGCCGACCAGGTGCCGGTGGTCGTGGTGCCGATCGCCTTCGTGTCCGAACACTCGGAGACCCTGGTCGAACTCGACCTGGAATACCGGGAGGAAGCGGACAGGCTGGGGATTCCGGCCTATTATCGGGTTCATGCCGTAGGGACGCATCCCGATTTCATCGAGGGTCTGCATGATCTGGTCCGATCGGTTCGGCGCAACATCGTGCAGCGGGGAACGGCGGACGGCACCCGGTTCTGTGCCACGCAATGGGCGCGCTGCGCCTGCCAAGGGGAGAGATGAGTCATGGTCTGGGAACTGGGTTTCAGCACCCTTCAGTGGACGAAGGCGCTGCATGTGATCAGCGTGATGGCCTGGATGGCCGGGCACTTCTATCTGCCGAGGCTGTTCGTCTATCACGCCCAGGAACCCGCCGGGTCGGCGACCGGCGAAACCTTCAAGGTGATGGAGCGACGGCTGCTCAGGGCGATCATGAATCCGGCCGCCGTGGCCACCCTGGTCACCGGCCTGATGCTGCTCGGGAACCTGACGGTTGAGGAATGGTCGGAGCCCTGGCTCCACATCAAGCTGACCTGCATCGTCGGACTTTACGTGATGCACGGACTGATGGCCAAGTGGCGCAAGGATTTCCTGGAGGACCGCAATACCAGGTCGCACAAATTCTATCGGGTCGCCAACGAAATACCGACCGTGTTGATGGTTATCCTCGTGATCGCGATATTCGTTACGCGTTTCGGTTGAAGTTGGTTTGCCCGGCGCGAATGTCGTCATTTCCCATTTGACTTGGCCCGCCAAGCTTGGTTATCTGGGGCATTGGTTTTCCATGCCGGAATGTCGTCCGCGCCGGGCGTCCGTGTTCAAACAAAAACAGCCGCAATCGCCGCAAGGTCTCTGGACCGATCCGATTCGCCCAGGCGGCGGGTTGCCGTCGCCGCTCCGTCTTTATCCATTTTCACCCTGTTCCCATATTCCGACACCCGTGATGGTCCATCCATGAATCTTCAGGAACTTAAGGAAAAGTCTCCCACCGAACTGCTCGCCTTCGCCGAAGAGTTGAACATCGAGAACGCCTCGACCCTGCGCAAGCAGGACATGATGTTCGCGATCCTCAAGCAGCTGGCCGAGAACGACGTGGCGATCTTCGGGTCGGGCGTGCTGGAGGTGCTCCAGGACGGATTCGGATTTCTGCGATCCCCGGAAGCCAACTACCTGCCGGGACCCGACGACATCTACGTGTCGCCGAGCCAGGTGCGCCGGTTCGGACTGCGGACCGGCGACACGGTGGAAGGGCAGATCCGCTCGCCCAAGGACGGTGAACGCTATTTCGCGCTGCTCAAGGTCAACGACATCAATTTCGAGGACCCGACGGCGGTTCGCCACCGGATCAACTTCGACAACCTGACGCCGCTCTATCCCACCGCGCGCCTGAAGATGGAGAACCTGGACCCGGCGGTGAAGGACACCACGGCCCGGGTGATCGACCTGATCGCGCCGCAGGGCAAGGGGCAGCGGGCCCTGGTGGTGGCGCCGCCGCGGACCGGCAAGACGGTGATGCTGCAGAACGTCGCCCACGCCATCGCCCACAATCACCCCGAATGCTACCTGATCGTCCTGCTGATCGACGAGCGGCCGGAAGAGGTCACCGACATGGCCCGCTCGGTGCGCGGCGAGGTGATCTCGTCCACCTTCGACGAACCGGCGTCGCGCCACGTGGCGGTGGCCGAGATGGTGATCGAGAAGGCGAAGCGGCTGGTCGAGCACAAGCGGGACGTGGTGATCCTGCTCGATTCCATCACCCGTCTGGCCCGCGCCTACAACACCGTGGTGCCGTCCTCGGGCAAGGTGCTCACCGGCGGCGTCGACGCCAACGCCCTGCAACGCCCGAAGCGGTTCTTCGGCGCCGCCCGCAACATCGAGGAAGGCGGCAGCCTGACCATCATCGCCACCGCCCTGATCGACACCGGATCGCGGATGGACGAGGTGATCTTCGAGGAGTTCAAGGGCACCGGCAACTCCGAGATCATTCTCGACCGCAAGCTTGTGGACAAGCGCACCTTCCCGGCCATCGACATCACCAAGTCGGGCACCCGCAAGGAGGAACTGCTGGTCGACAAGGGCACCCTGTCCAAGATGTGGGTGCTGCGCCGGATCCTGATGCCGATGGGCGTCACCGACGCCATGGAGTTCCTGCTCGACAAGCTCAAGCACTCGAAGACCAACGACGATTTCTTCGAGGCCATGAATACCTGACCGCCGCATCGACGATGACCGCGCGCGATCCTCGGCACCAGATCCCGTTTGATGTCGCGGTCGTCATTCCGACGGTGCTTGAACCCGAGCTGGCGCAGGCGGTCGGTTCGGTGTTCGATCAGGACTACCCCGGCCGGGTGCAGATCCTGATCGGAATCGACGTCCCGAAGGGCGATCCCGCGCTGCGCCAAGCCGTCGATGACGCCTGTCCGGAGCGCATGGCGGTCACCTGGTTCGACGCCGGATATTCCACCAGTCGCGTCCACGGAGGGACCAGTCACGCAATCTGCGGCGGCTTCCTGCGCAGCACCCTGTCGTTCATGGCGAATGCCGATCGCCTGGCCTTTCTGGACGCCGACAACTGGTGGTCGCCGCACCATCTGTCGGACATGCTGGACGCCATCGACGGATTCGACTGGGCATTCACGTTCCGCTGGTTCGTCGACCCGGTGGATGACCGGGTCCTCTGTGTCGACGACTTCGAGTCGGTCGGACCGGGACGCGGCATCTACGCCCGCCATCTGGGCGGATTCGTCGATACCAATTGCCTGATGATCGATCGCCGGCGGGCGGCCGACGTGCTGCATCTGTGGGGATTTCCGCTGGTCGCGGACGGCAGCGGCAACGACCGGCGCATTTTTCATGCCCTGAAGACGCGTCATCCGGTCGCCTGGACGCGGCGGCCGAGCGTCTTCTATCGATTGAGCACGGCACGCGGCGCCAACGAGGTGCGCATGGAAATGCTGAAACGGCGCGACGCGCTTCCGAAAACCGAACCGCGGCCCTATGCGACGCCCGTCAACCGCGATCGGGCGACGGTGAATGGCTATCTGTCATCGGCCGACCGGCCGCGGCTCGCCATCGGCGACGGGTCCTGGCGTCCGGACGGGTGGCTGAGCGGCGGTCCGCGACCGGTGGCGCCGGATACGGTCCGCATCGATCCGCGCCAGCCGCTGCCGTTTCGGAGCGACGGGCTGTTCGATCGGCTGGCGGTGTGTGGCATCATCGGAAGCCTGGACATCCGGTCGGTCGAACGCCTGCTGGCGGAGTGCCGGCGGATCTTGAAACCGGACGGACGGGTGCGCGTCGCGACCCTCGACCCGGTGCGGTTGACCGATCTGCTCCATGCCGACCGGACCGCCGTCCGGGAGACCTGTCTGAATGCCCGGACGCGGCGTCTGTCCGGGCAGGGCGACGTTCCGGGTCTGGTGCTCAACCGGGTGATCTACGGCGACGGGCGGAGATGCCTGCTGAGCGAGGACCTGTTGGCCGACCTGCTGCTGCGGGCCGGCTTCGGGGCGCCGGAACGCTATGCGGCCGATATCAGCGACGATCCGCTGCTGCGCGGCATCGAAGGCGCCGGCAGCGGCCTCGGCGACCGGCCGGCCTGCGAGCTTCTGTGCCTCGAAGCCGCCGGTCCGGGGCATTCGGACGATCCCGGAACGGGAGATTGACGGCGCACCCCCGGCCTATCGCCGGGTCGCCACGATCTTCTGGTAGAGGCCGCCGAAATAGGTTGTTTTGGGACCCCAGGAAACATCGTCCCGGTGCGCCGCCAGGGCCGGGATCGAACCGTCGACCAGTTCACGCGCGAACGGCTCCAGAAAGCGGTAGACCGAGGCCATGATCGGCCTCAGGGGATGCCACCAGTCCATCCGGTGATAGTCCACGAACACCACCCGACCGCCCGGCCGCACGGCGTCGAGCAACGCATCGACGATGGTCAGCTTGTAATCGGCCGGCACCTCGTGCAGCAGGAAGAAGCTGATCGCCATGTCCATATCGGCGACCCGCGGATCGCGGGCGTCGGCGATGCGTACCGCGGCTTGCGGGAACCCGGCCAGTTTCCGGCGCGTCTTGTGAACCTGGTTGGGGGCGATGTCGATCACGTCCAGCTCCCCGTCCGGACCGAGCCGGCCGGCCAGGCGGCGCGAGAAGTCGCCGTAGACGCAGGCCGCCTGGAGGACCCGCTGGCCGGGCGTCAGTTCCGCCTCCACGGCACGGATCAGACGCGGCGCGTTGCCCCACAGGATCGCCGAGACCATGGTCGGGTGATCAAAGATCCTCTGGCCGGCGGCGCTCAGGTAGCACCAGGAATAGACATCCCGAAGGTAGGTGGGGACACCCGGCGGAGGCGTACCGGCCTCGGACGTCAGGATGACGGACGCGGGCTGCGAGGCCACGGCTTCGGGAGCGCGGCTGAGCGAAAGGGAATCATGATTCACGGAACGACCGTCTCCGGATGGTCTCAGATGGCAGGCCAAAGGCCAACCTAACCTTGGGATCGAAGATTTCAATCATTTTTCGCCATGCGGCATGGTTTTTGAGCGTTTCCATTTTGTAGGGTGCCAATCGACGATTGGGTCATGCGGTGAGGTCTACGGATGCCGAACGGTCTTTCAGGCCGCCGGGCGGATCCAGAACGTGCCCGGCGAGATACAGCGAACCGCAGATCAGCACCCGCGCGGGCGTCGGATCGACCGCCGCCAGATCGGCCAGCGCGGCGGTCACGGAGTCCGCCGGCGCGGCGTCGAACGCCAGGTCGCGCGCCATTGCGGCGAGGTCGGCCGCGTCGCGGCTCTGCACTTCGCCGGGAATCTTGACGCAGCGCATCCGGACGACCCGGTGCTTGAGGGGACCGAGGAATCCGCACACGTCCTTGACCCCCATCATGCCGACCACCAGATGCAGCGGGCGGTCCCGCCACTGCCGGGCGTGCGTGGCCAGGGCGACGCCGGCGGCCGGGTTGTGGCCGCCGTCGAGCCACAGCTCCCAGCCGTCGGGCAGGCCGCCGACCAAGGGCCCCTCGGTGAGCCGTTGCAGCCGGGCCGGCCAGTCGACGGTCAGCAGCCCCCGGGCGAGGGCGGCCTCGGGGATATCAAGGCCGAGTCGCGTCCCCAGCGTCTCGGCGCAGGCCACCGCCTGCGCGGCGTTGTGAATCTGATGCGGACCCGGCAGGACCGGGCGCGGCAGGGTCAGGGTCAGCTCGGACCCCCGATAGTGCAGGGCGTCGCCGCCCGCATGGCCCCCCCAATGGATGCCCTCCACCAGCAGTTCGGCGCCGCGCGCTCTCGCCTCGGCCTCCAGGACCCGCTCCTTGCGGCGCGGCGGCCTGGCGGCGACGCAGGGCACCCCGGGTTTGAGGATGCCCGCCTTTTCGCGGATGATGGCGTCGATGTCGTCGCCCAGCATCGCCTGGTGGTCCAGGGAGATCGGGGTCAGGGCGGTGAGGGCCGGGCCGGCGATCACGTTGGTGGCGTCCAGGCGGCCGCCGAGGCCGGTTTCCAGCAGGCAGACATCGGCCGGCGTGCGGGCGAAGGCCAGGAAGGCGGCGGCGGTCGTGATCTCGAAGAAGGTGATCTGGTCGCGGTCGTTGGCCCGCGCGCATTCATCGAGGATATCGGCCAGGACGGCGTCGTCGATCACCCGTCCGGCGACCCGGATCCGTTCGTGGAACCGGACCAGGTGCGGCGAGGTGTAGGCATGCACCCGCAGTCCGGCCGCCTCCAGGATGGCGCGCAGGAGGGCGATCACCGACCCCTTGCCGTTGGTGCCCGCCACGTGGACCACCGGCGGCACGGCCCGATGCGGCGCGCCGAGCCGTTCCAGAAGACGTTCGACCCGGTCCAGGGACAGGTCGATCAGCTTCGGGTGCAGGGTTCCGAGGCGGGCCAGGATCGCGTCGGCCTGCATGGATTCAGGGCTTGACCGGGGTCGGTTCGAGCCCGGACGGCAGGGCGTCGCGCGGCTCCTCGTCGGTCGTTTCGGGCTCGGAGTATTCGGCGTCGACGAACTCGGCCGGTTCGCGGACCGGGTGGCGCGTCGGATCGTCCTCGTTGGCGGGCGCGGCCTCCTCCGCCGGCGCTTCCCCGGCCGCGATGTCGTCTTCCGACACAAAGGGCACGACGGCCCCCGGCGGCTTCGGATGCCGGAGAAGCCTGTGCAGCCGGATCAGACAGTCGCGCAGGTCGTGGCGCCGCACCACCATGTCGACCATGCCGTGATCGAGCAGGTACTCGGCGGTCTGGAAGTCGTCGGGCAGGGTCTCCCGGATGGTCTCCTCGATCACCCGCCGTCCGGCGAACCCGATCACCGCGCCCGGTTCGGCCACCGCCACGTCGCCCAGCATGGCGAACGAGGCCGACACGCCGCCGGTGGTCGGATCGGTCAGCAGCACGATATAGGGCAGCCCGGCTTCCTTGACCTCGCCCACCGCCAGGGTGGTGCGGGCCATCTGCATCAGCGACAGGATGCCCTCCTGCATGCGGGCGCCGCCGGAGGCCGGGATGACGATCAGCGCGGCGTCCTGGACCACCGCCAGACGGCCGGCCGAGACCAGGCCCTCGCCCACCGCGATTCCCATGGAGCCGCCCATGAAATCGAAATTGAACGCCGCGACCACCGTGTTCATGCCCCCCATGCGGCCGTGCGCGACGATGATGGCGTCCTTTTCGCCGGTCTTCGTCTGCGAGTCCTTGAGGCGATCGGTGTAGCGCTTGAGGTCCTTGAACTTCAGCGGGTCGGCGAGGGTCTGCGGCGGCTCGATGGTCTGGTACTCGGCATCGTCGAACAGGATCTCCAGGCGCCGGCGGATGCCGATCCGCATGTGATGGCCGCAGTACTGGCAGACCCGCAGGTTGCCCTCCAGGTCGCGGTGGAAAATCATCTGCTGGCAGGCCGGGCAGCTCTGCCAGAGGTTTTCCGGGATGTCCTTGCGCCCGACCAGTTCGCGGATCTTCGGGCGGACGAAATTGGTCAACCAGTTCATCGGACGTGCCTCCTTCGATCCGTCAACGGCGGGCGCCGCGCACCCCGGCGGCCAGGTCGCGGGTCAGGCCGAGCACCCGCGCCACCGGGTCGTCGCCGGCCGCCAGTGCGACCAGGGCCGATCCGACCACCGCCGCGTCGGCGACCCGGGCGATCGCGGCCGCCTGATCCGGTGTCTTGATACCGAATCCGACGCCGATCGGCAGGTCGGTCCGGGCGCGCAGCCGATCGACCGCCGCCGCCACCTCGTCGCTGGCCGCCGAGCGGGTCCCGGTGATGCCGGTGATCGACGCGTAGTACAGGAACCCCGACGCGTTCTCCACGACCCGCGGCAGCCGGTTCTCGTCGGTGGTCGGGGTGGCCAGGTAGATCAGGTTGAGCCCGGCCGCCAGGCAGGGCAGGCAGAACTCCTTCTCCTCTTCCGGCGGCAGGTCGACGACGATGAAGCCGTCCACCCCGGCCGCCTTGGCGTCGATCAGGAACGCCTCCACCCCGTAGACGTAGATCGGGTTGTAGTAGCCCATGAGGACGATCGGCGTCGCGTCGTCGGTTCGCCGGAACGCGCGCACCATGGCCAGCACGCCCTTCAGGGTCATCCCGGCGGCCAGGGCGCGCTGCGACGAGGCCTGGATGGCCGGGCCGTCGGCCATCGGATCGGAAAACGGCATGCCCAGCTCGATCAGGTCGGCGCCGGCCCCGGGCAGCCCGGCGAGAATCCGCCGCGAGGTTTCCGGGTCCGGGTCGCCGGCGGTGACGAAGGTCACCAGGCCGGCCCGGTCCTCGGTCTTGAGGGCGGCGAAGCGGCGGGCGATCCGGGTATCGGGACGCGGACTCACAACGACACCCCGTCGATGGCGGCCACCGTGTTGAGATCCTTGTCGCCGCGCCCGCTCATGTTGACGATCATCAGGTGGTCCTTCGGCAGGGCGGGGGCGAGCTTGACGGCCTGGGCCACCGCGTGGGCGGATTCCAGGGCCGGAATGATGCCTTCGAGACGCGAGCAGAGGCGGAACGCGTCGAGCGCCTCGTCGTCGGTGATCGACACGTAGTCGATCCGTCCCACGTCGTGCAGCCAGGCGTGTTCCGGCCCGACCCCCGGATAGTCGAGCCCGGCCGAGATCGAATGCGCCTCGGTGATCTGGCCGTCGTCGTCCATCAGAAGATAGGTGCGGTTGCCGTGCAGCACCCCCGGCCGGCCGCCGGTCAGGCTGGCCGCGTGCCGCCCGGACTCGAGGCCGTGTCCGGCCGCCTCGACCCCGTGGATGCGCACCCCGGGGTCGTCCAGGAACGGATGGAACAGGCCCATGGCGTTGGATCCGCCGCCGATGCAGGCGACCAGGGAGTCCGGCAGCCGCCCCTCGGCGTCCAGGATCTGGGCCCGCGCCTCGTCGCCGATCACGCACTGGAAATCGCGCACCATGGCCGGGAACGGGTGCATCCCGGCCACCGTGCCGATCAGGTAATAGGTGGTCTCCACGTTGGCGACCCAGTCGCGGATCGCCTCGTTCATGGCGTCCTTCAGGGTGCCGGCGCCGGCCGTCACCGGCTTCACCTCGGCGCCCAGCATCTTCATCCGGAACACGTTGGCCGATTGCCGCTCGATGTCCTTGCAGCCCATGTAGACGGTGCAGGGCAGGTCGAACAGGGCGCAGACGGTGGCGGTGGCCACCCCGTGCATGCCGGCCCCGGTCTCGGCGATGATCCGCGTCTTGCCCATGCGGCGGGCCAGCAGGATCTGGCCCATGCAGTTGTTGACCTTGTGCGCCCCGGTGTGGTTGAGGTCCTCGCGCTTGAAGTAGACACGGGCGCCGCCCAGGTGTCCGGTCAGGCGGCGCGCCAGGTAGAGCGGGCTCGGCCGGCCGACGTAGGTCGCCAGATAGCCGTCCAGTTCCGCCGCGAACGCCGGATCGGTCTTCGACGCCTTCCAGGCCGCCTCCAGGTCGAGGATCAAGGGCATCAGGGTTTCGGCCACGAAGCGGCCGCCGTGAATGCCGAAATGGCCGTCCGGATAGGGGCCGTTGCGGAAACTGTTGGGCTTGTCCATGCGGGGCGTCCTCGGGCGGACCCGTGCATCGGGCTCGCAGGGGCGTGTTATAGCCCAAGCGCGCCGATGCAGCCAGTCCCGTTTGCCGGACGTCTACAATTCCGCCGCGCGATCCAGGAACCGGCGGATCATCAGCGGACTCTTGTCCCCGGGCGCCTCCTCGACCCCGGACGACACGTCGACCGCGGTGGCGCCGCTGGCCGCCACCGCATCGGCCAGGTTGTCGACGGTGAGGCCGCCGGCCAGCAGCCAGGGCCGCCGCCAGCGGGTCCCGGCCAGCAGCGTCCAGTCGAACGGCCGGGCGTTGCCGCCCGGGCGGTCGGCGTCGTGCGGAGGCTTGGCGTCGAACAGCAGCCAATCGGCCACCGCCTCATAGAGGCGGGCGGCGGCCAGGTCCTCGGCCGAGGCGATCGGCAGCGCCTTCATCACCGGACTCCGGAACCGCTCGCGGATGTCGGACACCCGATACGGGGTCTCGCCGCCGTGCAGCTGCAGGATGTCGATGTGCACCGCGCGCAGCAGGGCGTCGATATCGGGATCGCTCGGATCGACCATCAGGGCGACCCGCAACACCCCGTCGGGCACCCGTTCGACCAGCCGCGCCGCGGTGGAGAACTCCAGATGGCGCGGCGAGCGGCGGAAGAACACGAACCCGCACAAGGCGGCGCCGGCATCGACCGCCGCGTCGACCGCCGACGGGGTCTTGAGGCCGCAGATCTTGACGTCGACGCTCACGCCCCCGGTCCGCCGTAGGTCTTGTAGGCGGTCGACAGAACCACCGCCACCACCCCGGCGCCGACGAAGCTGATCAGGTTGGCGAGCAGGACCAGCAGGACGCCGGCCTGTCCCGAGACCATCGGCGCCAGCAGGGCGGCGCTCGACCAGTCGACGACGAAGGCCGCCGGCACCAGAAGGCTCATCAGGTTCAGCAGGTCCGCGCGATAGGTGCGGAATGCGGCCAGACAGTCTTTCAGAAGTTCGACCAACGCCGTCTCCCTCGGCCGGCGCCCGACGTGGCGACGGTGCGGGGCCTCGAACGAACCGCGGCTCGTTCCCGTGAACGGGCCGAGCCCCACCTTTCACGACGCGCGGCCCGTGGGCCGGACGTCGCGTGCGCAAACCCCTGCGGCCGCCGTGCCAAGAAGCCCGGCGGCCGTCGGGAGTGTTTCGGGTCCGCGTCCGCGGACCGGCCGCCCCCGTCCTAGTGGTCTGATCGTGACGCTTGATTCCCAAGCGTTACGTGAATCGGACCACCAGAT
>JANQGL010000421.1 GCA_028277325.1 Magnetospira sp. | reverse complement strand
CAGGGGAATGGCCTGCGCCTGGATCGGGGTCGGGGTGGTGTATCCCTGCTCGGCGACGGCGCGCAGGAGGGGCTCGGCGAGGCCGAGGTCATGGAATGTGGTCAAGGAAGGTCTTTCAATTCAATGAACGCCGGCCGCCGGCGCACGGGCCGGGGCGGACGAGGGGACTGCGGAAAGGAAGCCTGCGCGGATCAGCCGCCGGGTGGGCGTGCCGGAAAGGCACTTCGGGTCGGCAGGTCGGTCCGGGACACCGGGTGTCCGTCGCGCATTCCTGCCTTGGGCGCGCCGTCGACCAAGGGTCGGTCGTCCACGCACGGCGCACGGTGCCCCCCAATAACCACATATCGGCTCAAAACACAAACGAATTCTCGGGCCTCAGGAGCGACCGACCCGCTCCGACACCTTGCCGCCGGTCAGATGGCACAGTTCGTCGAGCGAGGTCCGGAACACCCAGGCCGGATGTCCGGCCGCCGCGTAAACGGTTTTGAAACGTCCCAGGCCGGCATCGATGACGGTCGGCAAGGGGGTCGGGTGGCCGATCGGCGCCACGCCGCCGATGGCGAATCCGGTCGCCGCGCGGACCTTGTCCGCCGTTGCCCGGCGTGCCGTTCCCGGCAGGTTGAGGAGGTCGGGCAGGGCATCGGTACGGCATTGGCGGTCGCCCGCCACCAGGGCCATCACCGGCTGTTCGCCGACCGTGAACAGCAGCGATTTGACGATCGCCCCGACCTCGCAGCCGAGCGCCCGCGCGGCCTCGCGGGCGCTGTGCGCGGAGGAGTCCAGGTGCGCGATGCGGTCGCCCATTCCGGCCGCCGCCAGGGCATCGCGGACCCGCCGGACCGAGGCACTCTTCAGGGCGCTGTTTCCCATGCGAGGTCTCCCGACGTCTGGCGTGTGGCGCGATGTCGACCGGGGCCGGCGACCGTTTCGCGCGACGCCCGTCAATCGTCCCGGTAGGTGCGCTCCATCCGTTCGTGGCGCTCCTGCGCCTCGATGCTCAACACGGCGATCGGCCGCGCCTCCAGGCGCCGTACGGTGATCGGTTCCTGGGTTTCCTCGCAATATCCGTAGGAGCCGTCCTCGATGCGTTCCAGCGCTTCGTCGATCTTGCCGATCAGCTTGCGCGCCCGGTCGCGGGTTCGCAGTTCGAGCGACCGCTCGGTCTCGATGGTTGCCCGGTCGGCGATGTCGGATTCTTGAAGGCCCCCTTCCTGCAGACTGGCCAGGGTCTCCTGCGAGGCGCCGAGCAGCTCGGCGCGCCATTTGAGAAGCTTCTGGCGGAAATACTCTCGCATCAACGGATTCATGAACTCCTCGTCGTCCGAGGGCCGGTAGTCCGGAGGCAGAGTGATCGTCATGCGGAATCACCTCCCGAAGCACTTTCCTGATTTTTTGGGGCTCTATATACGGGTCGTGCTGCGCCGTCGCAAGCAAACAATTGCGATTGCTGAATGGCGTGGAAGCGTATTCGACGAGCGGTTGGGCGGTGGTGCCGGAAACCCGCCCGGTCAACCGTTTCGCGTGAACTTGGCGATCTCCACCTCGACCCGGAGTTCGATCTCGTCGAGGATCTCGTGCAACCTCGGATCGGCCACCGGCGGGCGTTTCTCGCGGACCGCCTGGGCCAGGTGGGCGAGGTCGTCCTTCGACAGCTGGCCGGTCAGGATCTGCGTCCGCAGGGCCTCCAGGCCGTCGAGCAGCGACTCGCCGCGCCGCCGCATCTGTTTGCGGCCGCGTTCCCGGGTCGCGTCGTCCACCTGCTGTGCCGCCAGCACCGCGTCCAGCCCGGAGACCGGTGCCGTCTCGTAGACCGCCGCCGGCTCGCCGCCCTCGGACGTTGCGCGGAGGCGGTCGGCGAACTCCCCGCCGCCGCCCGGTTTCTTCTTGTTGCGTTCGGTGGCCGACGGTCCGCGGATCGGACCCGGCCCGGTTACCTTCATCGCCGCCAATGCTTCGGCCTCGCGTGGTGGTTCGGACGGCTGCCCGAGGCCCGGGAGGTCGGCCGCCGGCCGATTCCGTACCGGGGCCGGCAATTCCTGCCGCCCGCGACAGCGCGCCGTTCCCGAGGGGCAAGCGTTTCTGCCATCGAGTCTACACACTCCCGACGAATCATCAACGGGTTGCGCGGGCTTCCGGAGTGGCACCGGAATTGCTTGGAAGATCGCCGGAATCCGCTTCGCAGCAATCCGCCCCGATCCGGGCGGCCGGAGGACCGACGATGTTGTATGGCATGTTCGCGGCCAGCGTGATGGGGATGTACTCCCAATCCATCCGCATGAACAACATTGGCACCAACATCGCCAACATGAACACCGGGGGATACAAGCGGATCGATACCCAGTTCGCCTCGATCGTCAGCGACATGGTCCAGCAGGAGGGCGACCTGGGCGGCATCCGGCCGCGCGAGGTCAACCGGATCGGCGTGCAGGGCAACCTGGTGGCCTCCGACCGCGAACTCGACGTGGCCATCAACGGCAGCGGATTCTTCGTTCTCAACACCCGGATCGACGGCAAAGGCACCACCTACTACGGACGCGACGGCTCGTTCCGGCAGGGCAACGGCGACGAGGTCTCGGTGACCGAGGTCGACGGCACCGTGGTGACCATCCGCGAAGGCTATCTGGCCGACAAGAACGGCTATTTCGTGCAGGGCTGGGCGGCCGACCGGAACGGGGCGTTCCCGTCGACCGACGCCGGCGGCCTGCAGTCCCTGCGCATCGACGGCTGGGCGTTCTACGACGGGCCGCAGCCGACCACCGAGGCGTCGATCCACCTCAACCTGCCGGCCGACGCCACGCTCGGCAACACCTTCCGCTACAGCGCCGGGGTGTTCGATACCGGCGGCAACACCCAGACCGTCACCTTCACCTTCACCAAGCTCGAGAACGAGAACACCTGGGGGGTGCAGGCCAGCTACACCACGCCGCCGGCGCCGCAGGTGGACATGGTCACGCTGCGCGGCTCGGTGGAGCCGGGCGACGTCTACACCGTCACCGTGGACGGCAACGCGGTCTCCTACACGGTGACCGGCCAGGAAGCCGGCATCAACGGGATCCGCACCAACCTGGCCGCCGCCATCAACGCCGACCCGACGGTGTCGGCCCTGGTCACCGCCGCCAACGGCACCGGGACCGGCGAGTTGACCCTGACCGCGCCGGCGGTGGGCGTCGGATTCACCACCTCGGTGCTGCAGACGGAGGGACCGGCCACCGCCGACAACACGGCGACCCTGGTCAACACCACCGCCGCGGCGCCCGGGATCTCGCAGGTGGACACGGTGACCCTGGCCGGCACCGTGGAGTACGGCGACACCTATTCGGTGGCCGTCGGCGGGACCACGGTGTCCTACACCACCACCGGCAACGAGGCCGACATCGACGAGGTGCGCGACGCCCTGATCGGCGCCATCGCCGCCGACGCCGCGGCGTCGGCCGACGTGGTGGCGACCGCCGGCGCCTCAGGCGAGATCGTGCTGACCGCGACGACCCCCGGCAGCGCCCTCACCAACACCGCGACCGCCACCAACGTGACCCGGCTGGCCGACAACGGCATGTCGCTGAGCACCCTGGTCTCGGCGGTCGTCGCGCAGACCGACCAGGTGACCCTGTCGGGCAGCGTGGAGGCCGGCGACACCTACTCGGTGATCGTCAACGGCACCACCGTCACCTACACCACCACCGGCGCCGAAACCGGCATCGCCGAGGTGCGCGACGGGCTGATCGCGGCGATCAACGCCGATCCGACGGTCTCGGCGGCGGTGACCGCGTCTTCGGGCGGCGGCGGGGTCCTGAACATCGTCGCCAACGCCGTCGGCACCGCCTTCGCGGCCGAGGTGACGGCGGTCAACGGCGGCACGGTCACCGACAACACCATGAGCACGGTGACCACCGCCGCGACCGACGCCACCTCCACCGTCACCACCACCAGCTCGACCCTGGTGTTCGACGGCAACGCGCAGCTTCCCGAGGGCACCACCCTGACCTACGGCGTCGACTGGCCGAACGGCGCGACCTCGTCGACGGTGTTCGACTTCTCCGACAGCACCCAGTACGCGTCCGAGGAACTGGTGCCGATCACCTATGTGCGCAACGGCAACGCCGGCGGCCGGATGACCGGAATCAACTTCGATCAGACCGGGGTGGTGTGGGGCAATTTCGACAACGGCACCGCGCGCGCCCTCTACAAGCTGGCCCTCGCCACCTTCGTCAACCCGGACCTGCTGACCCCGCAGGACGGCAACGTCTATCAGGTCAACGACCTGACCTCGCCGCCGACCCTGGTCGAGGCCGACATCAACGGGTTCGCGATCTTCCAGCCGAACACCCTGGAGCTGTCCAACGTGGACGTGGCCGAGCAGTTCAGCCGCATGATCATGACCCAGAACGCCTACAACTCGTCGGCCACCGCCTTCAAGACGATCGACGAGATGACGGAAACCGCGGCCGACCTGATCCGCTGATGCGATGGCCGCGCGTTTCGCCCTGGTGACCTTTCTCGTCGGCGACGCCTACCAGGCGGTGTTCGAGCGCTACGTGCGGCCGACCTGGGAACCCTACGCCGAGCGCCACGGCTACGACATCGCCACCCTGACCGAACCGATCGACGTCGCCTGCGACCTCTCGGTCAAGTCCATCCACTGGCAGAAGCTCCTGATCGGCATGCATCCGGCGCTGCGCGGCTACGAGAAGCTGGTGTGGGTGGACTCCGACATCCTGATCAACCATCGCTGGGCGCCCTGCATCGCGTCGGCGCACCGCGGCGACGGAATCGGCGTCGTCAAGCCGCCGCCGCCCAGTCCGGCGCTCGGCGGCGCCGCGCACGGCCGCTCGGTCGCCCTGCTGGTGCTGGAGCAGTTGCGCCGGCGCGGCCTGTCGGCGGAGCCGCCGCGCGACGCCGCGGTGCTGGACGACGGCTATCGGGCCTACTACCGGCTGCACGGTCTGGACGGGCCGGCCGATTCGATGATCAACACCGGCGTCCTGGTGTTCGATCCGGTCCGGCACGGCGAGACCCTGGCCGGGATCTACCTGAAATACCCCGAGGACTACGCCGACTACGAAATGACGCCGTTGTCGTTCGAACTGCAGGTCCGGGGGCTCGACGACGACCTGGACCCGCGGTTCAACACGCCGTGGGGCAACTGGGCGGCGACCCACTACCCGTTCCTGTTTGACCCGGCGTTTCCGGCCGCCCATCCGGAGGTGGTCCGGCAGTGCGTCAACGCCGCCTTCCACAACGCCTGGTTCCTGCATTTCGCCGGCACCCGCCGCCACCCGGTCACCAAGCAGCCGATGACCATGATCGACCCGACCTGCCCGGACCCCCACGAGCGGGTGTTTCCCCACTACCGCGACCACTGGCGGGCCTGGATCGAGCTGGCCGATTCGGCGACCTTCGAGGCGCGCTACGCGGAACGCCGCGCCGGGCGTCCGATCCAGGTCCTATTCTGAGTCCCGGCGTTCGAGGACGCCGAACACGGCCGCGTGGTCGCTGGGGAACAGACCCCCGGCGCCGGGCCGCTCCAGGGCGCGCTCGGCGGCGACCCAGGCGAGTCCGCGCGAGTCGTCGCCGTACAGGAACAGGTGGTCCAGCGCCACCGCCCGAAGTCCCGGTCCGACCGGATTGAGGGTCGACGCCGGCGGCGGCGTCCCGCTGCCGGCGAACGCCTCGCGGCGGCCGGGCAGGGCGTCCAGCGCCGGATCGTCGGCCGGGGCGTTGAAATCGCCCCCGACGAGGGCCGGCGGCCGGCCGGGCAGGGTGTCCAG
>JANQGL010000377.1 GCA_028277325.1 Magnetospira sp. | reverse complement strand
GTCAAGGCGAGGCCCAGGGCGTTGTGGTGGGCCGCCTGACCGGGATCGAGGCGCGCCGCCTGGCTGAGGTGCGAGACTCCGCCGGCGACGTCGCCGGTCTCGACCTTGAGGGTGCCCAGCCGGGCGTGCAGGTCGGCGGTGCGCGGATGGGCGCGCAGCGCCGCGGCGAGCGCCGCCGCCGCCTCGTCGGTCCGTCCGGCCTGCCGCAGCAGGTCGGCCAGGGCGGCGGGGGCCGTCGGGTCGTCGGGGTCGATCCCGGAGGCGGTGCGCAGGTGGCGTTCGGCGTCGTCGATCAGCGAAAGGGCGCCGAGCGCGCGGCCGAGCGCCAGGTGGGCGACCGCCAGGTCGGGCGCCAGGCGCACCGCCTGGACGGCGCTCGCCGCCGCGTCGGCCAGGCGCCCGAGGGCGCGCTGCACGTTCGCGAGGTTGATCCGGATCAGCGGATCGGCGGGCTCCGCGTCGGCCGCCGCCGCCAGGTGGGCCGCCGCCTCGTCCAGCCGCCCGAGGTCCATCAGGGCGTTGCCCAGGTTGCTCCGCGCGGCGGCGAAGTCGGGCGCCAGGTCGACCGCGCGGCCGATCATCCGCACGGCGGTGGCCGGATCGCCCTGCTGCTGGTGCAGGACGCCGAGCAGGTTGAGGGCGTCCGGCTGGTCGGGATGGGCGCAGAGAAAGGCCTCATAGGCGGCGCGCGCCTGGTCCAATCGGCCGTCGCGGTGCAGCGCCAAGGCCTCGGCCAGGGGATGCTCGGTCGGGGGCGGAACGGGCATGTGGACGGGCGCGTGGCGTCCGGCGCCGCGACCGGCCTTCAGCCCCGCGCCTTGCCGCTTTCGAGGAAGCCCTCGGAGATCTGCAGGTTGATGTTGATCAGGGTATCGACCACCTCCGACGGGATCTCGGCGCCGTATTTCATCGTGGTCTCGGCCACGAACTGGCTCAGCCGGATCAGGTTGTCCCTGGTCTGCTGCTGCAGGGCCTCGCCGCTCTTGGAGACCATGATGCGCAACGCCACCCAGACCTCCATGTTGCGCTCAAGCGCCGAGGCGAGGGCGTTGGAGTCTTCGCGCGCCTGGTCAAGCTGGATCGCCACCTGCGACAGGCTGAACGCGTTTTCCTCGGTCAGACTCAGTTGTTCCGCTTCGGTCATGGGCCTGCACTCCCTGCGTCTCGTGGGTTGATGTCCGACCACATCCTTCCGCCCCCGGAAGGGGCGGCGGTGTGGCGGCCGATCACGCGGCGATTGCCATCATATACGGCGCGACACCGGGTTGCAAACCCAAGATATGGTAGTTGATCGGAATCGTCGGGGTCGGCGTCATACTTTCAAATCGACCCCGTCGGCGCGCTTCGCGGCGGCCGGCTCGGCCGGGCCCAGGGCGTCCTCGAGCGCCCTCGCGATGTCCTGGAGGGCGCGGCCGGCGTCGCCGGACCCGGTCGCCCGCTCGGCCGTGGCGGCCAGGGCGCGCACCTGGGTGACGACGCTCTGCACGGTGCGCCGCAGGTCGTTCAGGGCGCTCTGCGGGTTCGACGAACGCTCGGCCGCGATGCGGACGTCCTCCACGTCGTCCGACGTGCCGGCGAGGAACGCCTCGGCGCGCCTGGCCAGATACTCGACCGCGCCGGGGTCGTTGCGACCGGCCGCGATGCCGACGATGATCACGTAGGATTTCAAGAGCTCGTCGACCGCGCTCAGGCGGTCGGCGGCGGTGGCCGCGCGGCCGTCCTGGAGAGCCTTCTCGTAGGTCAACGCCTGTTGCTGCGCCTCGTGCATCCGGCGGTCCTGCTCGCGCACGATCTCCGCCGTCTCGTCGCCGAACCGGTCGTCGGTCTCGGCCTTGGCGCGCCAGACCTCCGGCGCCCGGGAGGAGAACGGAAGCACGTAGGGGTCGAACGGCGGTATCGATCCGACGGTCATGGGCCGGCTGTTCCTTGACGACAGGACTCGCGCACCAAGGCAACGGGACGCGCTCATATAATGACACGGAACCGTATCGATTTCCACGCCCACGGTGTCGGGCGACGACGGAATTATGGGCCTCGGGTATGCCGCCTCGGGGCGGCGGGGCTTGCAATCGGCGTCCGTCCCGGGCACTAATCCGGCGCCGGGCCGGCCGGCCCGGCGGGAACCGAGCGAACGGGGGAACGCGATGGCGGACGTGCTCAAACTGGGACTCCCCAAAGGCAGCCTGGAGGCGGCGACCATCGACCTGTTCGCCCAGGCCGGGTGGACCATCACCGCGCGCAGCCGCAACTACTTTCCGAGCATCGACGACCCGGCCATCTCCTGCGCCCTGGTGCGGTCGCAGGAGATGGGCCCCTACGTGGCCGGCGGCACCCTGGACGCCGGCCTGACCGGCATCGACTGGGTGATGGAGACCGAGGCCGACGTCGAGGTGATGCGGCCGCTGATCTATTCCAAATCGTCCGACCGCCAGGCGCGCTGGGTGCTGGTGGTCAAGAACGACTCGCCGATCCGGCGGATCGAGGACCTGGGCGGCAAGGTGGTGGCGACCGAACTGGTGGAATTCACCCGACGCCACCTGAAGACGCGCGGCATCGACGCGCGGGTGGAGTTCTCCTGGGGCGCCACCGAGGCCAAGGTGGTGGAGGGGCTGGCCGACGCGGCGGTGGAGATCACCGAGACCGGCTCGACCATCCGGGCGCACGGGCTGCGCATCGTCTGCGATCTTCTGCATACCCATACCGTCCTGATCGCCAACAAGGAGTCCCTCAGGGACCCGGTCAAGAAGGCGAAGATCGACCAGATCGCCCTGATGCTGGGCGCCGCCCTGGAGGCGCGCGGCAAGGTGCTTCTGAAGCTCGACGTGCGGCGCGGCGACCTGGAACGGGTTCTGGAGCACCTGCCGAGCCTGCGCGCCCCCACGGTCAGCCACCTGTCCGACCCCGAGTGGTACGCGGTGGAGACGGTGACCGACCGCGACGCGGTCCGCGACCTGATCCCGCAACTCAAGGCGGCCGGCGCCGAAGGCATCCTGGAGGTGGACATCCGCAAGCTGGTGTGAGTCCGGCGGTCAGTACTGCACCGACAGCGAGATCGCCCCGAAACTGTCGACCGCGTCCTGGCCGTCGAACTCCGGCGACCGGACGATCTGCGTGAAGGCGACGCGGGTCCGCCCGTAGGTCAGCGCGATGCCGGCCTGCAGGTCGCCGACCCAAATCTTGCGGGTAACGTGATGGCTGTCGGAGAAGGTGTTGCCGTCGAGGAAGATGTTGCGGGCCACCAGCCGCCCGCCGATTCCCGCGAACAGGTACCAGCCGAGCCCGTCGGTGGGCAGGAAGAAGTCGGACCCGGGCAGGCTCGGGCGGATGCGCGGCGGGCCGTAGTCGGCCGGCAGGTTGTCGCCCAGGCGCACGGTGACGCCGGTTTCCAGGTGCGTGAACACGTTGCCGACGCTGGCCCCGACGCGCGGCGACAGGTCGGCCTCCAGGCCGAGCAGGTCCAGGTTCCGCCAGCGCCGCCACTTGCGCTCGTAGGTGAGGACCAGACCCGGCTCGTTGTCGAGCTGGTGGTCCCAGCCCCGCGGGTCGGCGCTGCCGATCAGGTCGTGCACGAAGTCCTGGGTCTGGCCGGCCAGCGACCACGGGCCGACCACGCCGACCATCAGCTCCAGGTTGTCGAGACGCTGTCCGGTGTCCGACACCAGACCGACCGCGCCATAGAGCCAGCCGGCGTAGGGGCGGTCGTTGACCTGCAGGGTTTCGACCGTGATGTCGCTCGGCGTGAAGATGTTCTGGCCGACCGAATAGGACACCCGGCGGGTGCCGCCGGTCGCGAACAGAGGCAGGCGGGCCGCCCAGCCGGCGACCGTGTCCGGCACGTCGCCGGGCGCCGACAGCCAGGCGAAACGGGTGCCGTGGGTGTAATGGCGGTCGGTGCCGCGCCCGAACAGATCGTTCTCGACGATCACCGAAAAGGTGCCGCGGGCGTCCGGCTCGTCGGCCGCGTGCGCGGCGGCGGCCAGGAGCAGCCCGATCAGGGCGACACGGAAAGCAAGACGGATCATCGCTCGGCGTACCCGGCTCGGGGATGGCGCGGCAGGAGGCCCTGGCGCATCCTGAACCCTGCCCCGCGCGGATGCAACAAACCGCTTTGCAAGCGGACGCGTTTTCGGCATGCTTTCCCACCCCTTTGCGGCGGGCGGCGCCCCGCCTGAAGGGGTGGGATGGAGAGCGTTCAAAAACGCGGAAGCCTCCGGACTCAACACATGACGCAGGGGATGCCGATGACCAACGCCTACGACGAAGCCTATCAACGTTCGCTGGACGATCCGGAGGGGTTCTGGGGCGCCGCCGCCGAGGACCTGGTGTGGACCCGGAAGTGGGACAAGGTCCTCGACGACAGCGCCGCGCCGCTGTACCGGTGGTTCACCGGCGGTGAGCTCAACACCTGTTACAACGCGGTCGACCGCCACGTGGACGAGGGACGCGGCGACCGGCTGGCGGTGGTCTACGACAGCCCGGTCACCGACACCAAGGCGACCCTGACCTTCGCCGAGCTGAAGGACCAGGTGGCCCGCTTCGCCGGCGTGCTGCGCGCCCGGGGCGTCGAGAAGGGCGACCGGGTGCTCGTCTACATGCCGATGGTGCCCGAGGCGCTGGTCGCCATGTTGGCCTGCGCCCGTCTGGGGGCCGTGCACTCGGTGGTGTTCGGCGGGTTCGCGTCCAACGAGTTGGCGGTGCGCATCGACGACGCGGCGCCGAAGGTGATCGTGTCCGCCTCCTGCGGCATCGAGCCGGGGCGGGTGGTGGCCTACAAGCCGCTGCTCGACGCGGCCATCGACCAGGCCCGCAACAAGCCGTCGTGCTGCGTCATCCTGGCCCGCCCGCAGCAGGCCTGCGACCTGATCGACGGCCGCGACGTCGACTGGGCGGGCGCCATGGACTCCGCGACGCCGGCCGACTGCGTGCCGGTGGCGGCCACCGACCCGCTGTACATCCTCTATACCTCGGGGACGACCGGGCAGCCCAAGGGCGTGGTGCGCGACAACGGCGGCCACGCGGTGGCCCTCAAATGGACCATGAAGAACGTCTACGACGTGCGGCCCGGAGAGGTCTACTGGGCGGCCTCCGACGTCGGCTGGGTGGTCGGCCATTCCTATATCGTCTATGCGCCGCTGCTCAACGGCAACGCCACCATCGTGTTCGAGGGCAAGCCGGTGGGCACCCCGGACGCCGGGACGTTCTGGCGGGTGATCTCCGAGTACAAGGTGCCGGTGATGTTCACCGCGCCGACCGCCTTCCGGGCCATCCGCCGCGACGACCCGAACGCGGAACTGCTCAAGAACTACGACATGAGCGGCTTCCGCACCCTGTTCCTGGCCGGTGAACGGACCGATCCCGAGACCCTGAACTGGGCCGTCGAGAACCTGAACGTACCGGTCATCGACCACTGGTGGCAGACCGAGACCGGCTGGGCGATCGCCGCCAACTGCATGGGCCTGCATCCGTTCCCGGTGAAGCCCGGATCGCCGACCAAGCCGGTGCCCGGGTGGGACGTGCGGGTGCTCGACGACGACCAGAATCCCGTCGAGCCCGGCGACATCGGCTCGATCGTCGTCAAGCTGCCGTTGCCGCCGGGTACCCTGCCGACCCTGTGGAACGCCGAGCAGCGGTTCCGCGATGCCTACCTGGCCGATTTTCCGGGCCACTACAAGACCGCCGACGCCGGGTTCATCGACGACGACGGCTACGTCTACATCATGTCGCGCACCGACGACATCATCAACGTGGCCGGGCACCGGCTGTCGACCGGGGCCATGGAGGAGGTCCTGGCGCGCCATCCGGACGTCGCCGAATGCGCCGTGATCGGGGTCGCCGATCCGTTGAAGGGGCAGTTGCCGCTCGGCTTCATGGTGCTGAAGGCGGGGGTCGACCGGCCGCACGAGGAGATCGTCTCCGAGGTGGTGCGGATGGTCCGCGAGCAGATCGGCCCGGTCGCCGCGTTCAAGAGCGCGACCGTGGTCAAGCGGCTGCCCAAGACGCGGTCCGGCAAGATCCTGCGCGGCACCATGCAGAAGATCGCCGACAACGAGGCGTACCGGATGCCGGCCACCATCGACGACCCGGCGATCCTCGAAGAGATCGACGACAGCCTGCGGCAGATCGGCTACGGCAAGGCCCGGGCCTGAGGTCCGGCGACGGCGACGGGCGGCGGTCGGTCACGCCGCGGCCACGCCGGCCAGCCATGCCGAGAGGTTGTCCGTCGCGTGGTGGACGACCGCCGGATCGTGACCGTGGCGGCCGAAGTCGGACCCGGTGTCGACCCACACCGTGGTCATGCCGAGGGCGTGCGCCGGCACCAGGTTCTTGGCCATGTCCTCGACCATCACGCAGGTCGTCGGATCGAGCCCGTGCAGATCGACGAGGCGCCGGTAGATCGCCGGGTCCGGTTTCGGCACGAAGTCGGCGGAGAAGATGTCGAACACCGCCTCGAAATGCTGCGCCACCCCGAGCCGGGCCATCACCCGGTCGGCATGTGCACGGTCGGCGTTGGTGAACACGATCTTGCGTCCCGGCAGCCCGGCCAAGGCGGCGTCCAGGCGGGCGTCGGGTCGAATCGCCGACAGGTCGATGTCGTGGACGTAGTCCAGGAAGCGGTGCGGATCGACGCGGTGCAGGGTCATCAGGCCGCGCAGCGAGGTGCCGAAATCCCGGAAGTACTGCTTCTGGACGCGGAACGCGGCGTCCTCGGGCAGTCCCAGGAGCTCGGCGATGAACCGTTTCATGCGCAGGTCGATGGCGGCGAACAGGTTGGCCGAGTGGTGATACAGGGTATTGTCGAGGTCGAACACCCAGGCGGCGGCCGATCGGAGGTCGCGCGCGGTTCGGTAGGGGGAGCCTGGAGCGGGAATCATGACGGGATCGCGAAGTTTTTCGAAAGTAGTGGCAACGGGTCACCTATAAACGACATGGTTGAGATTTTTGGTTGGCGAAAGTCTTGTCGTCGGGCATGGCTATTTTCCGATCCTGTCATAAGGATTTTGTTTAGCATTCATAGACTATGGGTTTAACCAGAAGGGTATGACCGGACGGAATAAATTGCCGTTTCTCCGCCTAGCCGGAATGGGGGGGTGGCGGGGACGTCGAGCCGAAAACAAAGAAGGATAGTCGATCGGCGTGACAACCAAGGGAAACAAACCAAACCCCAAGGAGGGGGCATCAGGACCGGCGGCGCGTTCGGGGCGGCGCGACCGGGAGCGGTTTGTCGCCTTCGCGTTCTGCTGGGCCGACCTGCTCATCGAGGTGACGCCGGAAGGGGTCGTCGAATTCGCGGGCGGGGCGGTGGAAATCCTGCTGGGCATCCCGGAGACCGAGCTGCGGGGCCGTCCGCTGAGCGACTACGCCGCACCCGACAACCGGCGTCTGCTGGAGGAGTTGCTCAAGGTGGCGCGCCACAACGGCCGCATCACCAACGCGCGGGTGCGCCTGATGGGGCGGCGCGGCGTCACCATGCCCCTGTCGATGGCCGGGCACAGCCTCGACGGAATCGGGGGGAATACGTTCCTGGCCTTCCGGGTGCGCCATCCGGTGGTGTCGCACGAGCAGGACGGCCTGCCGCGCGAAGAGGTCAGCGGCCTGTTCTCCGGCGAGGGATTCTCCCAGATGGCGCTCGGCCGGATGAAGGGCATGCGGGCGGCCAACGAGGACGTCTCGGTCACCCTTCTCACGCTGCCCGATTACGCCCTGTTGCGGCGGCGCCTCGACCGGGCGGCGGAGGAGGACCTGATCCACACCCTGAGCGCCTGCCTGAAGGCCAACTCGATCAGCGGCGATTCGGCCGGTCGGCTGGCGGCCGACCGCTATGGACTGGTGCACGACCGGCGCACCGACGTCCGCCGGCTCGACGCCCAGATCGAGGACGTCACGCGGCGCGCCGACCCGCAGGGCCTGGGCGCCGGAGCCCGGTCGGCGACCATCGACGTCGACCACCGCAACCTGCCCGACGAGGATCTGGCCAAGGGGTTGACCAGCGCCATCGAGGATTTCCGGGACGCGGCGAATCCGGCCGACGTCCTGGATCGCATGCCGCCGCGCATGTCGGAGGTGGTGGCGCGGGTCGAGGGGACCCTGTCGGCGTTCAAGCAGATGGTCTCGGCGCGGGCCTTCGACGTCGCGTTTCAGCCGATCATCAACTCCCACAACGGGGTCATCCATCATTACGAGGCGCTGGCCCGGTTCGACCTCGGCGACGGCGAGATCTCGCCGGCCCATTGGATCGCGCGGGCCGAGGAAGCCGGCCTGATCACCGAGTTCGACATGGCGATGCTGGAGCGCATGGTGTCCTGGCTGGCCCGCACCTGGAAGACCCAGCGCTATCACGTGGCGGTCAACGTCTCGGGGCATTCGCTGGAGTCGCAGGAGTTCGTGAACGAGATGCTGGGCCTGCTGCGCGCCAACAGCTGGCTGCGCGGCCACCTGATGTTCGAGATCACGGAGACCAAGGAGATCAGCGACCTGCTGGTCGCCAACCGCTACATCCAGGGGATGCGGACCCAGGGCTACATGGTGTGCCTCGACGACTTCGGGGCCGGCGCGGCCGATTTCCAGTATCTCAGCTCGCTGGAGGTGGACCTGGTGAAGTTCGACGGCGGCGCCCTGCGCCAGGCCCAGAAGGGCGGCAAGGGGCGGGCCTTCCTGCGCGCCCTGACGGCGCTGTGCACCGAGCTGGAGGTGGAATGCGTGGCCGAGATGATCGACAGCAAACGCGGCCTCGACTTCATCCGGGATTGCGGCGTGCACTACGCGCAAGGCTATCTGTTCGGGCGCCCCAGCCTCGACATCGATTCGTTCGCGCGCACCGACATCAGCTATCTGTTCCCGAGGCGCTGACCGCCGCTCCGGTCGCGATACCGTTCGTCCGGCAAATGCGCTACAGTCGGCGGCGGTTCAGTCAACAGGGGGAGTCGGATCATGAAGACGTTGTATGGCCTCGTCGCGGCGATCGGCCTGCTGGTCCCGATGGCGGCGCAGGCCGAGGAGATCGGCTGCGTCAGCACGGTGTTCAAGCTGTTCGGGCCGGATCACAGGATCTGCATCGAGGCGTTCGACGACCCGGACGTGCCGGGCGTCACCTGCCATCTGTCGCGCGCCAAGACCGGCGGGATCAAGGGCATGGTGGGATTGGCCGAGGATACCTCGGACGCCGCCATCGCCTGTCGCCAGGTCGGGCCGATCCGCCTGCCGGGCGACCTGGAGGACGGCGTATCGGTGTTCGAGGAACGCCGTTCGGTGCTGTTCAAGAAGCTGCAGGTGGTGCGGTTCTACGACAGGGCGCGCAACGTCCTGGTCTATCTGGTCTACTCGGACAAGGTGATCGAGGGGTCGCCGAAGAACAGCGTCTCCACGGTGCCGATCCTGCCCGACCGGGTGTTCGAGGGGCGCTGACGGTGCGGGACCTGGCGCCCGACATCGTCCGCCGCCGTCTGCTGATCGAAGGCCATTTCTCGGCGGCGACGGACGCCGCCCGCATCGGCGACTTCCTGCTCGGACTGGCGGCGCACCTGGACCTGCGCACCTACGGCGCGCCGGTGGTGTTCGCGCCGGACGACGGGATGGGCCGCGGCGTCAACGCCGGCTACGACGCCTTCGTGCCGCTGATCGACTCCGGCATCTCGATGTATGTCTGGAGCGGACCGAAGTTCCTGTCCGTCCTGGTCTATTCCTGCAAGGATTTCGATGCCGGGGCGGCCGTCGCGTTCACCCGCGCGCGGTTCGCCATCACCGGCGAGACCGCCACCCACGCATTCTGATGGATGGAACTTGACAAGGGGACCGTCATGCCCGGAACCGTCGACCGCCGCCTGTCCGACCTGGGAATCACCTTGCCGGAGGCGGTGCCGCCGGTGGCCAACTACGTCCCCTTCGTGGCCGTCCGCGAGCTGGTGTTGGTGTCCGGACAGGTGCCGCTGGCCGACGGCAAGCCGGCCTTCGTCGGCCGGCTCGGCGACACGGTCGGCCTGGAGGACGGCCGGGCGGCGGCGCGCCTTTGCGGGATCAACGCCATCGCCCAGCTCAGGGCGGCCTGCGACGGCGACCTGGACCGGGTGCGCCGGATCGTGCGTCTGGGCGGCTTCGTGGCCTGCACCGCCGAGTTCACCGACCACCCGAAGGTGATCAACGGCGCCTCCGACCTGATGGTCGAGGTGTTCGGGGACGCCGGACGCCATGCCCGGGCGGCGGTCGGCTGCCCGTCGCTGCCGCTCGGGGTGCCGGTCGAGGTGGACCTGATCGCCGACATCGCCGCGTAAGCGCGCCCCGCGGCTTCGCGGCGAGGCGCGGGGACGCGCGGCGGTCCGACTCTTTCGGTTATGGTCCATATGGGTCATGCGGCGCGCGGGACGGGCGTGGCAAGCTGTCGTCAACCGATCGAGAGTGACCGCCGTCACTGCGCCGCGCGGCTTCCCGAGGCATATCGGACACGGGTTCGTTTGTATTTTTTGGACGTGAGGTTAAGACCATGAGCGACAATACGATGACCGGCAACGCGCAACTGGCGCAGGTGGTGGACGTGATCGAGGTGCCGCAGCCGAACGCGGACGAGATCTTCGCGGTGACCGTCGATCTGGGGCAATACGTTCAGGTGAGCGTGCCGGGGGCGACGAATTTCGAGGCGCTCAACAACCTCGTCGCCACCGGGGACGTCCGGTTCCAGCAGGCGCCGGACGATCCGGCCAACGTGGTGATGACGCTGCCCAACGGCGGCCAGATCATCCTCGAGGACTTCCTGGTCGCGGCGCAGACCGATCTGCCGCCGGCGCTGACCATCGGCGACGGCGTGGTGATCGAGGCCGGCCAGATCATGGCGTGGATTCCCGATATCGACCTCGACGCGATCGCCACGGCGGCCGGCGGCGGCGGTGGCGGCGGTGCCGGCGGCGCGTCGTTCGTCGACTACGCGACCAGCCCGCTGGAAGGCGACCTGACGCGGGGCGCCCGGGTCCAGGAGACCGTGGACGCGATCGCCGACAACCTGACGGCGCCGTCGGCCGAGCTTCCCCCGGCGACCGAACTGGCGCCCGGCGTCTTCGCGGCCAGCGGCGCGATCAGCGTCGCCCTGCTGGAGACCGAGGGCTTCCTGCCCGGGTACGAGGACTCGATGCCGATCCAGAACTTCGTGGACGGCCAGGACGGCGTCTACATCCCGGCCGAGAATCCGGGCGATCCGGACCTCAACCCGCAGGACGTCACCCCGCTGACCCTGGGCATCGACATCGTGGCGGGCACCAACTCGACCCCGCTCACCATGACCCTGACCGGGTTCCCGGCCGGCGCCACGTTCTCCGTGGACGGCGCCGAGCAGACGATGACCGACAACGGCGACGGCACCTTCTCGGTGCAGTTCGCGGCGCCGGTCAACGGCGAGGAACTGGTGATCCTGCCGCCGGTCGACAATGACGCCGACTTCACCCTGACCGCGAGCGTCCAGTTCGTCGGCGAGGCCGGCGATACCTTCGATGCCGAGCAGACCTTCGACGTGGTGGTCGACGCGGTGGCCGACTATCTGGCCGGCCCGGAGGATCTGGACGACGCCACCCAGATTACCGCCATGAGTTCGTTCGACACCCTGAACACCGAAGGCACGACGGTCATCGACCAGACCCAGAGCGTGACCGGCCAGGGGCAGGCGGGCTCGGTGGTCTACGCCACCTTCACCCTCACCTCGCCGCAGACGGTGACCCTGACCACCGACGGCTCGACCACCGACCCGGTGATGTACCTGTTCAAGGTCGCCAACGAGGGCGACGCCCCGACCGCCGACGATCTGGTGACGTTCGACGACGACAGCGGATCGGCGGCCGGCGAGGGCAACAACGCGGAGCTGAGCGGCCTCGACCTGTCGGCCGGCTACTACGTGGTGGCCATCGGCGACGCGCCGCTGTCGCTCACCGAGGCGGTCGACGGCGTCAACCTCAACGACGACACCACCGAGGATACGCCGTTCGGGCCGGTCACGGTGACCGACAACGACCTGACCGGGCCGATCAACCTCACCGTGCATTCCTCCGACAGCGGTCAGAGCGCGGCGGCCAGCGCCGGCGACTCCGGCGACCTGACGACCGGCGAGGCGGCCTCCGAAACCGTCGACGTGTCGGTCAGCGTGAGCTTCGGCGACGTCGCCGACGGCTCCGAGTTCCACAGCGTGCTGCTGCGGGTTCCGGACGGCTGGACCGGCCTCGGCGTGACGGCCGAGACCGGGGGCGAGGGCGGCGGCACGCCGGTGACCGCCCACAGCCTCAGCCTGCGCTACGTCGAGGAGCTTCCGGAAATCGATCCGCTGAATCCGCCGGACGGCCCGCTGGCCGCCGTCTACGTGGGCTATGTCAAGCTGGACGGCGGCGAGGAGGTCGAGGCCACCCTCGGCAACCTGACCGAACTGCTGTCGGCCGCCGGCATGAACGTGGAGAGCGTGCTCGGGCAGCTCGGCGCGGTCGACCTGAACGACGATCCGGACGTGACCGAGTTCGCCGATCCGGACGACGTGGACCTGCACCTGACCGACAACCAGCTCACCCGGCTTGACGACTACCTGCAACTGCCGGCCGGCGAATACATGCTGGTCGAGGTCAGCGACGACCTGCTCACCGAGACGGGCGGCGACGCCGCGTCGCCGGACTACGGCGTCGATCTGACCTTCCAGCTGCAGACCCCGGATCGCTGGGACATGATCTACGACGAGGCGACGGGGAGCTGGCTGGTCGATGCCGATCACGACGGGGTGGCCGACGAGACCGACAACTCGGGCCTGCCGTTCGTCTTCGAGGACACCGACAACGACGCCTCGGACGACTTCACCGACACCCTGTTCGATCCGCAGGTCAATCCGCAGTCGGAGGTCGAGCACCGCACCTCGGGCATGCTGCACGACGACGGCTCGGTGGACTTCCAGATCACCACCTACGCCCTGTCGATCGACAATCCGGCCGAGCCGGACGGCGAGGTGCTGTTCGAGAACAACATCAGCATCACCCAGGTGGGCGAGGTTCGGGTGTCGGTCGATCCGGTGCACGGAACCATCGCGATGAGCGCCGAGGGCGACGAGGACACGGCGATCGCGCTCAACCTGCAGTTCGACACGCCGGGCGACGAGACGGTCGGCGACATCGTGGTCGGCGGCGTGCCCGCCGGCGCGACCCTGTCGGCCGGCACCGACAACGGCGACGGCACCTGGAGCCTGACCGCGGCGCAGGTCGCCGGGCTGGCCCTGACCCCGCCGGCCGAGTCGAGCGACGACATCGAGCTGACGGTCAGCGCGACCTTCACCGATCCGAACTCGAACCGCGCGATGACCCGCGAGGAAGCCTTCACGGTCACCGTGAACGCGGTCAACGATGCGCCGGTGCTGAGCAGCAGCGACGAGGTCGGCTACGTGAACGCCGTGGGCCAGCTGTTGAGCGGCGGCGTGGCGGTCTCGGCGATGCTTGGCCTGGCGTCGGTGTCGGACATCGACAGCGATCCGGTCGGGATCGCGATCACCAGCCTGGCCAGCGACAGCGAAGGGTCGCAGGACGCCTACGGCACCTGGCTCTACTCGACCGACGGCGGGGCCGCCTGGTCCTACGTGGACTGGACGGTGAGCGACGCCGAACCGCTGGCCTTCGGCGGCGAGGCGGTCCAGAGCGGCGACGCGATGGTCAAGCTGCTGCCCAACGAGGACTGGGCGCTGGCCCTCGGCACCTATCCGGATGTCACCTTCCGCGCCTGGGACGGGGAGTCGATGAGTGACGACGCCAAGCAGGCGACGCTCGGCGACTACTTCATCGTCGGCAACACCATGACCGGCGGCGACCAGAACGACGTCATCTTCGGCGGCGACGGCAACGACGTCCTCTCCGGCGGCGGCGGCGACGACGTCCTCTCCGGCGGCGGCGGCCATGCGGTGCCCGGATTCGGGTCCGATCAGCTGACCGGCGGGGAAGGCGCCGATACCTTCGTGTTCGGGACCCCGAGCGACACCGACTTCGACGGCGCGCCGGACGGCTACGTTCCCGGCAACGACACCGACACGGTGACCGACTTCTCCAGCGCCGAGGGCGACAAGATCGACCTTGACGCGGTGTTCGACGCCCTCGGGATCACCGACACCGCGAGCCGCGAGGCGGCGGTGAACGTCACCCTGAACGGCGGCGACACCGAAATCACCGTGAACGACCCGGGCGCGGCCGGCTTCAAGGTGACCCTGACCGGCGTCGACCAGTCGGGCGGCGACGGCTACGACGCCGCGGAGACCGAGGCGTTCATCGACCAGAACGTCGTGCTGGTCTCGGACGAAAGCTGAGCCGGCCACGATGCCGAAACGCGGCGGGGGTCCTGCGGGGCTCCCGTCGCCGTTTCCGGGCCCGCGGAAGGGCCGGTCACGCAGGGACGGCGCGCCGCCGGGCCGCGGCCCGATCAGGTGGTGCTGGCGATACCGAGATCGATGGCGCGGCGGACCGCTTGCGTGCGGTTGGAGACCTTGAACTTCCGGAACACCGATTTCAGGTGCACCTTGACGGTGATCTCCTTGATGCCCAGCATCTCGGCGATATCCCGATTGGCATGGCCCTGGGTCAACAGGACCAGAACCTCGCGCTCGCGCTGGGTGAGGGCGGCGACGTCCGGGTGCTGCTCGCGGTCGACCAGCAGTTCGTCGGGCACGAAGGTGCCGCCGCGCAGCACCGCCTGCAGGGCCTCGATCAGTTCCGGTCCGCGAATCGTCTTCGGGATGTAGCCGCGCGCCCCCAGTTCCAGGCTCCGCGTCGCCTGATGGGCCTCGACGATGGCGCTGAGAATCACCACCGGCACGTCCGGATGGGTCTCGCGAAGCCGGATCAGGCCCTCGAAGTCGCGCATGCCCGGCATCATGAGATCCAGGATCACCAGGTCCGGCGGCATCGGATCGGCCTGCAAGCGACTGTAGGCCTCCTCGAACGTCGACGCCTGTTCGACCGAGACGTCGTTGGTCAGGCGGTCGAGGTAGATCGAGACGGTTTCGCGGATCAACGTATGGTCGTCCGCAAGGATGATCCGCATAGGTTCGCCCCTCAAGGTCGCACGCAGCATGATGGAACCATGCATCCTGACCGTTTCCGGTCAACGACGAATACGCGGTTCGTCGGTGATACGTTGGTATTAGGCAACATCATACATGGCGGTCACCGCGCAAGTCCACAGCGAATGAAAGCAAAAGCCGTGCGATTATGCCGTCTTGCGCATTAAATGCAAACCGTCGCTGCGCGCGGCTTGTCGAACGGCAAGGCATCTGGAACAATGCCCGCGCGGCCCTCCGCGTCCTGCCCACGACAACGGTTGCCTCAATTCCGATCCTCGGGGGTGGCATGGGATTTCTCAGCACCTTGACCGACAGCTTCCGAGAACAACTCGAACGCCGGCGGAATCGGCCGTTTCTGCGCGCCACGATGGCCGCCTGCGCGCTGGTCGCGGCGGCCGACGGACGGGTGTCCCTGGGCGAGCGGGTGCGGGTCGATCAGGTTCTCGATACCCTTGAACGCCTGCGGGTTTTCGATCCCCACGAGGGCGTGGACCTGTTCAACGACCTGACCGATGCCATCCTGGCCAATCCCAAGGACGGCCACCGGGCGGCCATCGACGCCCTGCTGGCCGGCGTCGGCGGTGATTCGGAGGCGGCGGAACTGCTGATTCGGGTCTGTCTGGCGGTGAGCGAGATGAGCGGCGACGACAGCCGGCTGGTCGACGAGATCGAGATCGTCAGCTTGTGCAGCCGGCTGGGGGTCGATCCGCGAACGGTCGGACTGTATTCGGACGACTCGATGATGGCCCGGATGGGAGCGAATCGCGACACGCCGACCGGGTGAGCCGGCCGTTCGCCGAGCGTCCCCAGGGGCTCGGGTGAACGGGTCGTGCACCGCCCTGTAATCCACACCCCCTTGACGCAAATTCACCCCGGTCGTAGAACCACTCCGGGCCGCGCCCTCCCAACGGGGCGAGACCCTTCTGTTCACGAAGGGGAGTACATTCCGATGACCACCGACGCCAAGCCGGGCGCCCGTCCGGCCAACCCCAATTTCTCGTCCGGTCCCTGCGCCAAGCGTCCCGGCTGGACGCTGGATGCCCTGTCGGGCGCGCTGACCGGCCGCTCGCACCGCGCCAAGCCGGCCAAGCAGCGCATCAAGGAGGTGATCGACCGCTCCCGGGCGCTGCTGGACCTGCCCGACGACTATCTGCTCGGCATCGTGCCGGCATCCGACACCGGGGCGGTGGAGATGGCCCTGTGGTCGCTGCTCGGGGCGCGCGGCGTCGACGTGCTGGTTTGGGAGAGCTTCGGCGCCGGCTGGGCGACCGACGTCCAGAAACAGCTCAAGCTCGACGACGTGCGGGTGATGAAGGCCGAGTACGGCGACCTGCCCGACCTGTCGGCGGTGGAGTTCGACCGCGACGTGGTGTTCGCCTGGAACGGCACCACCTCCGGGGTCAAGGTGCCGGACGGCGACTGGATCGCCGCCGACCGGGCCGGCCTGACCATCTGCGACGCCACCTCGGCCGCCTTCGCCATGCCGCTGCCGTGGGACAAGCTCGACGTGGTCACCTATTCCTGGCAGAAGGTGCTGGGCGGCGAGGCGCAGCACGGCATCCTGATCCTGTCGCCGCGCGCCGTCGAGCGCCTGGAGACCTTCGATCCGGGGCGGCCGCTGCCGAAGATCTTCCGCCTCACCAAGGGCGGCAAGCTGATCGCCGACATCTTCGAGGGGGCGACCATCAACACCGTCTCCATGCTGGCCATCGAGGACGCCGTGGACGGCCTCAAATGGGCCGCCGACCTGGGCGGCCTGGACGCCATGATCGCCCGTTCGCAAGCCAACCTGGCGGCGATCTCCGAGTTCGTGGAGGCGAGCCCCAATTTCGGCTTCCTGGCCAAGGACCCGGCGACCCGCTCCAACACCTCGGTCTGCCTGACCCTCACCGCGCCGTGGTTCCTCGCGCTGGACCCGGCGGCGCAGGGCAAGGCGGCCAAGGCGCTGGTGGCGTTGCTCGACTCGGAAGGCGTGGCGCACGACATCGGGGCCTACCGCGACGCCCCGGCGGGGCTGCGCCTGTGGGCCGGCGGCACCGTCGAGACGGCCGACCTGGAGGCGCTGCTGCCGTGGCTGGAATGGGGATTGGCCCGGCTTCAGCCGCAAGGCACCTGAAACCTGACACGGCCTCGCCCTTCGAGGCCCGCCGCGCGGGCACCTCGGGACGGGGCGAACACCCGTAGTCCTCATCCTGAGGTGCGACCAATGGGAGCCTCGAAGGATGCGGGCCCAAGGAGGAAAGACACCATGCCGAAGGTCCTCATTTCCGACAAGATGAGCCCGCTCGCCCAGAAGGTCTTCGAGACCCGGGGCGTCGAGGTGGACTACAGGCCGGGCCTGAGCCCGGACGATCTCAAGGCCTGCATCGGCGCCTACGACGGGCTGGCCATCCGCTCGGCCACCAAGGCGACGGCCGAGGTCATCGCCGCGGCCGACAACCTGAAGGTGATCGGGCGGGCCGGCATCGGGGTCGACAACGTGGACATCCCGGCCGCCACCGCCAACGGCGTGGTGGTGATGAACGCGCCGTTCGGCAACTCGATCACCACCGCCGAGCACGCCATCGCCATGATACTGTCGCTGGCCCGCCAGATCCCGCAGGCCAACGCCTCGACCCACGCCGCCAAGTGGGAGAAGTCCAGGTTCATGGGCGTCGAGCTGATGGGCAAGACCCTGGGGCTGGTCGGGGCCGGCAACATCGGCGGCATCGTCGCCGACCGGGCGCTCGGCCTGCGCATGAAGGTGATCGCCTACGATCCGTTCCTGTCCCAGGAGCGGGCCGAGGAGCTGGGCATCGAGAAGGTCGACCTGGACGACCTGTGGGCGCGCGCCGACGTCATCACCTTCCACACCCCGCTCACCGACCAGACCCGCAATCTGGTCAACGCCGGCACCATCGCCAAGATGAAGACCGGGGTGCGGATCGTCAACTGCGCGCGCGGCGGCATCATCGTCGAGCCGGACCTCAAGGCGGCGCTGGACGCCGGCAAGGTGGCCGGGGCGGCGCTCGACGTGTTCGCCCAGGAGCCGGCGAAGGAGAACATCCTGTTCGGCGACGAGCGGGTGATCTGCACCCCGCACCTGGGCGCCTCGACCACCGAGGCGCAGGAGAAGGTGGCCCTGCAGATCGCCGAGCAGATGGCCGACTACCTGCTCACCGGGGCGGTGGTCAACGCGCTCAACATGCCCTCGGTGTCGGCCGAGGACGCCCCGAAGCTGAAGCCCTACATGACGCTGGCCGAGCAATTGGGCTCGTTCGCCGGGCAGATCACCACCTCGGGCCTCAAGGGGGTGACCATCGAGTTCGAGGGCGCCGCCACCGACCTCAACACCAAGCCGGTGACGGCGGTCATCCTGCGCGGCCTGCTGGCCCCGCTGATGGACACCGTGAACATGGTCAACGCCCCGGTGGTGGCCAAGGAGCGCGACATCTCGGTGACCGAGGTCAAGCATGACCGGCCCTGCGAGTACCACACCCTGATCCGCCTCACGGTGACCACCGAGCAGCGCAGCCGCACCGTCTCCGGCACCCTGTTCGCCGGGCATCCTCGGATCATCGAGATGGAGGGCATCGCGGTGGACGCCGAAATCAGCCCGCACATGCTCTATATCCACAACGAGGACAAGCCGGGCTTCATCGGCGGCGTCGGCACCCTGCTCGGCGACGAGGGGGTGAACATCGCCACCTTCCACCTGGGCCGCCACAAGGACGGCGCGGTGGCCCTGGTGTCGGTCGACCAGCCGGTCGACGAGGCCCTGGTCGCCAAGGTCCGCGAGCTGCCGCAGGTCAACCGAGTGCAGGCGCTCAAGTTCTGAGGCGCCGTCAACGCCCCGACCGCACTGTCCCGGCCGGTTTTTTTTGGTGCGCCATGTCCGGCGCACCAAAAAAGAGGGAGGGTCCGAGGACCCTCCCAGTTTGCACAGGAGAGAGAGAGCTGGGAGGGAGGTCAGGCACCGTGAATGACGCGGCGGCCGCTGACCGCGCCGAACGCGATCAGGGCCGACCCGAACAGCCAGGCCGCGGCCGGCAGGGGAACGCCGACGCCGCCGCCGACCCACTTGGTCTTGCCCTCGGAGTCGGGCGCCGTGCGGGCCGCGAAGAAGTAGTCGCCCCCGTTCAGGCGGGCCAGGTCGAGGGCCACCGTGGTGGTGACCGAGAACTCCAGGTCGTCGGTGCTGCCGGAGGACGCGCGCACCTGATAGGCCGGCCGGCCGAAGCCGCCGAAGTCCGCGTCGCCCGCCGTCTGCTCGACGCCCTCGGCGCCGTCGATCACCACGTCGTCGGTCATCGAGAAGCCGAACTCGGACAGCGCCACCGGCGCGCCGGAGCCGTACACGTGGAACCGATAGATGTAGGCGCCGTCGGTGGCGGTTTCCTGATAGATGTCGACCTTCACCAGGCCGTTGTCGGCGATCGCCCGCTCGCCGTCCTGGCGCACCTCGTCGAGGACGAAGCTGCCCCACAGGGAGGACGCCTGGGCGGCGGTGGCGGTGACCGCCAGGCCGAGGCCGATCACGGATGCGGCGGCGGCGCGGAACAGACGGGTGCGGATCGGGGTGGTCATCGGAGTCTCTCCTCTCAAAACCGGGTCACGACGTGGTGCCGAGGACGGGATGTCCGGCGCGGCAGGCCAGCGACCCGCGCATCGCTTTCGCGGTCACCGCGCCGCGCACGCCGGACAGGCGACCCGCCATGCGCAGCACCTGATCAAGCGACCCCTTGACGTGCTTCTTTTGAGAAGAGTTGGGATCCCACCAGTATTTCGTAGGATCGGAATGGTTCTTCACCTGGACAAGCATCGTTCTTTCTCCTGTGCTCGAACTCTTCGCTGCCGCTTCCGGTCCAGAAATGGGAGATTGGTTTTCTTTTTTGGACCGGCGGTCGGCTTGAATGTTTTTGTTTTTCTTTTGATGGTTCACAGGATAACGCTGAACACGCATTGCCTCAGTGACGGGAATCACTGTGATAGCCGTCACATGCCATTATAAATCAATTGGTTGGCGGATTTTTCGGGGAGCCGGGAGAAAAATTTTTCGTTTTTTTCACGTAACGGAGAAGCCCGGGCAGGCCACGCCGCCTCCAGGCGACGCGAAACCCACGTCGCGACCGAATGCCGTCCGGTTTCGCGATAAACCGGATCCGGGCGCTTCCGGACTTATTGGGTGAGATCGACCCGGCCCGGCGTGGTCCCGATGAAATCCTCGGTCGCCATGCGCGACATCAGGTCCCGGCGCTGGTCGAGCGACGCCGGATAGATGCGCGCCAGCACCCGGCGGTTGGCCGCCATGTTCCCGGGGATCGGAGCCCCGGCCGCGGTGCGGTTGGGCACCTTGGGACGGGTCTCCCCGAAGCCGCTGACCTTGAGGCGCAGCGGATCGATCCCCAGTTCGATGAACAGCCGCGCCACCCGCGCCGCGCGCGCCGTGGACAGTTCCCAGTTGGACGGGAAGACCGGCGTGCTGATCGGGTCGTCGTCGGTATGGCCCTCGATCTCGATGATGTAGGGCACGTATTTCGGTTGCCGGAGGGTCTCCGCCACCTCGCGCAGCAGCGGCAGCGCCCGGTCGCGGATGTCGGACGATCCCGGCCGGTAGAAGGCCGAGGAGGCGAACTCCAGCACCACGCCCCTGTCGTCCTCGCCCACGTCCACCGCCTGTTCGGCGTTCTGGGTGTAGACGATGTCGCTCAGGTCGAGTCGCAGGATCTGGGTCGACGTCTGGGCGTCGTGTTTTTTCAGGCCGATCTCGTTCTTGATGCCGGCCGCCACCTGCTCGAAGGTCGGAATGTCGATCTTGGAGAACGACACCAGCATCACGAAGAACGCCATCAACAGGGTGATGGCGTCGGCGTAGGTGGCCAGCCAGGCCTCGTCTTCCTCGTCGTCGCGGTCGTTGCGCCAGCGCGGCATGTCAGCGCTTCATCTTGTCGATGTTGAAGTGCAGGGACGGGTCGAGGAAGCTGTTCATGCGGTCCTGGATGGCGCGCGGGCTCTTGCGCTCGGCCAGCAGGACCAGTCCCTCGGCGACCAGATAGTTGCGAAAGCGGACGATCTCCTCGCGCTGGCGCACCTTGGCGGCGGCCGGGATGAAGATCAGGCGCGCGAACAGCACGCCGTAGAGGGTGGTGATCAGGGCCAGGGCGAGGCCGGGCCCGAGGGCCGAGGGGTCGTCGCCCATCTTGCCCAGCATGATCACCAGGCCGACCAGGGTGCCGATCATCCCGCAGGCCGGCGCCGTGCCGCCCATGCTCTTGAGGATGTCGGCCGGCACCGTGTTGCGCTTGAAGCTGCTCTCGATGGCGTTTTCCAGGACGGCGCGGATATCCTCGCCGCTGTAGCCGCTGACCACCATCTCCACCCCGTAGGCGAGGAACCGGTCGACCCGGCGCAGCTTGGGGATCTCGCTCTCGATGGCGCCGAACCCGTTCTTCTGCACCGCGTAGCCCCACTTGATCACCCGGCCGACCTCGGATTTCAGGATGTCGCGCTTGATGCGGGGCGCGAACACGATGCGATAGATCAGCTTCAGCGACAGCACCACGTAGCGCGCCTCGAAGGCGATGAAGGTGGCGGCCAGGGTCAGGCCGACCACCATGACGAAACTCGACAGATTGATGAAAACGGAGGGATCGTCGGTGCTCATGCCGATCGCACCGACGAACAACCCGAACCCGAACAGCACCCCGAGAATGGTTCCGATTGACATCCCAGGCCCCGCCAGCCGCGCCGGCGCCCCATCGCGCCGCCGCGTTTCGTTCACAACATCGTTATTCTACGGTAATTTAATTTCTGTTAAAGGGACTTGCGGCGCACCGCGATATCGACGCGCCGGCATCCCGACGAAGGAGCGCCCCGCATGGACGGCGTCACCGTGATCGGCCTGCTGGCCGGGACCCTCACCACCCTCGCGTTCCTGCCCCAGGTCGTCAAAACCTGGCGCAGCCGCTCGACCGGCGATCTGTCGTTCGGCATGTTCGCCGTGTTCGCCGGCGGCGTCACCCTGTGGCTGATCTACGGGATCCTGCTCGGCGACTGGCCGATCATCGTCGCCAACGCCCTGACCCTGAGCCTGGCCCTCGTCATCCTGGCCTTCAAGCTGCGCTACGGCTGACCCAGCGCGTGGTCCAGGAAGCGCCCGATCTCGCCCAGCAGGCGCGGCGGGTCCGCGAACTGATGGGGCAGCACGAAGAATCCGTGCCCGGCCCGGTGCAGCCAACGGCAGCGGGTCTCCACCCCGGCCGCCCGCAGGGCCTCGGCGAACCGCCGGGCACCGGCCACCGGCACCACCTCGTCGTCGGTCGCGTGGATCACCAGGGTCGGCGGCAGTTCGGGCGTGAGGTGCAACAACGGCGACGCCTCGGGCCAGCGGTCGCCAAGGATGTGCAGCCCGAATCCGTCCGCCGGCGCGGTGTCGAGCACCGCTCCCAGCAGCACCAGGGCGGCCGGCCGGCGGTCCGGCGCCGCGTCGCGCGCCGCCCAGAACGCCAGGTGGCCGCCGGCCGACACCCCGAGCACGGCGATCCGGTCGCGATCGACCGGCCACCGCCCGCCCATTCCGTCGGCGAAGGCGGCCAGGGCGGCGCGGGCGTCGTCCGCGGCGTCGAACGGCGTCGTGCCGTCGATCCAGGCGAGCCGGTACTCGGCCGCCGCCGCGACATAGCCAAGGCCGGCGAAGTGTTCGGCGTAATAGGCCAGCTCGGACGGATCGCCGCCCTCCCAGCCGCCGCCGTGCAGCAACAGCAGCCCGGGCCGGGGTCCCGCGAACCGGTGGTCCGGCCCGGGGACCCGGACATGCAGGCGCAGCGGCCGCTGCCGGCGTTCCGCGTAGATCAGGCAGTCCGACCCGTCGGTCATGGCACCTCTCCGCCCGAAGGCTTGGCGAACCGCCGCCCGCGCCCCATATAGCGAGAGCGCCCCGTTCCCGGCTCTCCGGCGAGGGTACCGCATGGCCGGGGCGGGAAAAAAGCCCAACCAGCAAGGGAGGCCTCCATGAAACCGTTGTCCGCCGCCGTCCTCGCCGCCGCCCTGTGGCTGCCGGCCTGGGCCCCGACCGCCCAGGCGATGGACCGCACCCCGGCCCCCGAGGGCGCGCGGGCCTACATCGTCTCGCCGAGCGACGGGGCCACGGTGGCGAGCCCGGTCCATGTGGTGTTCGGCCTGGAAGGCATGGGCGTGGCGCCGGCCGGGGTCGACAAGCCGATGACCGGCCACCACCACATCCTCATCGACGCCGACCTGGAGACTCCCGACAGGCCGATCCCGGCCGACGACCGGCACGTCCACTTCGGCGGCGGCCAGACCGAAACCACCCTCGACCTGGCCCCCGGCACGCACACCCTGCAGCTGGTGCTCGGCGATCACAACCACGTGCCGCACGACCCGCCGGTGGTGTCGAGGAAGATCACCATCACCGTCAGGTAGGCGCGGTTCCGCCGCGCCCCCCCCTACGGTCCCGAATCCGACGCTCGCATCAGGGTGGGGCGGGCGCCTTCGCGCTTCGGAGTCGACGCGCGCCGTGGAGTCGGCCCCGAACACCGTCGCGAACGTCGAATCCACCACACTACCGCAACGAATCCAGCACCCCCTGCAGGATGTAGGCGGCGGCCGCCCGGTCGACGACCTTGGCCCGCTTGCCGCGCGACAGGTCGGCCTCGCCGATCAGGATGCGCTCCACCGCCGAGGTGGACAGGCGCTCGTCCCAGAACGCGATGGGCAGGCCGAGGTCGCGGTCCAGGTTGGCGGCCAGGTCGCGCACCGACTGGCAGCGCCGGCCCTCGCGGCCGTCCATCTCCACCGGCAGGCCGAGCACCAGCCCGCCCACGCCGTGCTCCGCCACCAGGTCGGCCAGGCGCTCGACGTCCCGGCCGTATCTGGTGCGTTTGAGCGTGGTCAGCGGGGTGGCCAGCATCCAGGAGACGTCGGACAGCGCCAGGCCCCAGGTCTTGCCGCCGGGATCGATCCCCATCAGGCGGCGGCCGCCGGGCACATGGTCGCGCAGCGCGCGCGGCGACTCCAGGATCACGCGGTGCCGTCCCGGCGGGCGACGCCCGCCTTGCCGCCCGGCGGGCGCGGCAACAGGTCCGGCAGATGGCCGGTATCGACCGGGAGCCGGGGCGCGACGCTCATGATTCCGTTCCGAGACGCGGTCATGGTCCAATGCCTCGACGATTCCGAAGCTCGTTGCGTCATGGGCCGGGCGCTTTCGAGCTTCGGAGTCGGGACGCTACCGGAAGGCCCGCAGGTAGTGCCCCTCGAAAATGCGCTTCGACCAGTGCCCGAACACCGACATCGGCACCATCAGGGTCCGCTTCGGGTCGCGATAGACCATGGTGCCCCTGTCCAGGGTGTCGACGATGCAGATCAGTTCGACCCGGAAGGTCTCGGCCGGTTCCCGACCCGCCAGCTCGGCGGCCAGGTTGGCCGCCGCCGCGGCCGCCTGGAGGTCGGCCATGTGGGCCTGCTTGGGGGTCCAGTCGGGCCCCGGAAAGGACCCGGAATCGCCGACCACGTAGGTGCGCCCGAAGCCTTCGACCCGACACCGGGCGTCGGCCCGGACCATGCCGCCCTCGGACAGCGGCAGGCCGCTCCCCTCAAGCCAGGCGGGACCGGTCAGGCCGGGCATGAACAGGATCATGTCGGCCTCGATGTCGCCGCCCTCGGTCCTCACCCGGCCCGGTTCGAAGCCCGTCATCCTGTGCCCGAGATGGGTCGCCACGCCGCGCCGGCGCATTTCGCCGAGGATGCGCTCGACCGCCTTCTCGCCCATCCGGATGCCCGGCTTCGGAGCCGGCGAGAAGAAGGTCAGGTCGAAGCTCTCGCGCAGCCCCTTGCGGCGCAGGTAGGTGTCGATGCCGAACAGGTACTCGAACATCGGACCGCCGCGCACCGCGCCCGGCTCCTTCGGGTTGGCCGAAAACCCGAACGCGACGCGCCCGCCGCCGCCGGCCATCATGGCCTCCAGGCGGTCGCGGATGGCGACCGCATCGGCCACCTCGGCACAGGGCACGATGGCGTGCTCGATGCCCGGCAGCTTGCGGACGAAGCGGCCGCCGGAGGCGATGATCAGGCCGTCGTTGGCCACCTCGCCGGTGTCGGTGACCACCGTCCGGCCGCCGTCCTTGAGGCCGGTGACCCGCCCGGCGTGGAAGCCCAGCCGGTTGGCGCGCAGGAAACGGTCCAGCGGGATGACAAGGTCGCCCGGATCGCGCAGCCGGGTCGGCACCCAGATCAGGCTCGGATAGAACACGAAGGTCGGTTGCGGCGCGACCAGGGTGATCTTCAGGTCCGGCGCCCGGCGGCGCAGTTCCTTCGCCGCCGTCAGGCCGCCGAAGCCGGCGCCGACGATGCAGACATGGCCCATTCATTTCCTCCCGTCCCCGTACGGGCGGCCGCCATCATAAACGCGAATGGGTCGGACGGGAAAGCGGCTCTCGCGGGACGGCGGCGGGTCGGCGCGACGGCCTTGCGCGGCGAGGTCTATTCGAGGCCCGCGGTGCCCTGGACGACGGCGTGCGCCGTGTCGCGCAGCACGTAGCCGCGTCCCCATACCGTCTCGATGTAGTTGTCGCCGCCGGTGGCGACGGCGAGCTTCTTCCTGAGCTTGCAGACGAACACGTCGATGATCTTGAGCTCCGGTTCGTCGATGCCGCCGTACAGGTGGTTGAGGAACATCTCCTTGGTCAGGGTCGTGCCCTTGCGCAAGGAATACGGCATCCTCGAACTGCTCTCCCTGCGC
>JANQGL010000301.1 GCA_028277325.1 Magnetospira sp. | reverse complement strand
ATGAGGTCGCCGCGCTTGCCGAGGGCGATCTCGCCACGGTCATCGAGATCGACCATGTCGGCCGGGTTGGCCGTGACCAGGGCCACCGCCTGGGGGACGGCGAGGTCGGCCTTGTCGATCAGGCGGAACGCCCCCTGGATCAGGCTCATCGGCACGTAGTCGGAGGCCAGCCCGTCGAGCGCCCCGGCGACGGCCACCTCGCGCGCCGCCACGTTGCCGGAATGCGAGCCGCCCATCACCACGTTGGGGGCCCCCATCACCACCCCGAGGCCGGCCGCGTGGGCGGCCCGGGCGGCCTCCAGGCTGGTCGGGAACTCGCTGATCGACACGCCGTCGGCGATCGCTTCACTGACGTGCTCCAGGGTGGTGTCGTCGTGGCTGGCGACCGGCAGGCCGCGTTCGCGGGCCAGGGCGAGCACGCCGGCCCGGTTGGACGCGCAGTTGCGGGCCTGGCGGACCTGGCGGTCGGCGTGCAGGGCCTCCAGCTCGGGCCGCGACTTGGTGCGGCTGTGATAGAAGTACCACTTGTCCAGGTCGGCCCACTGGCGCTGGCCGGGGGTGTGGTCCATCACCGAGACCAGACGCACCAGCGGGTCGTCGATGAACCGTTCGAGGGCCCCGATCAGGCCGTCGGACGGCAGTTCGCAGCGCAGGTGGAGAAAATGTTCGCTTTTCAGGAGGCCGTCCTCCTGGGCCCGTTCCATGGCCGCGAACGACTTGGTCAGGGCCGCCTGGCGGGCCGAGAACGACTCGTCGGTCCCCACGTAGAGGGAATCGAACACCGTGGTGACCCCGGCCGCCGCCGTCTGGCGGTCGTGGATCAGGATCCCGGCCAGGGTCGGCCAGAACACGCCGGGGCGCGGCTCCAGGGAGCGCTCCAGGGCGTCGGTGTGGATGTCGATCAGGCCCGGCAGCAGCACCTCGCCGCCCAGGTCGAGGGCCCCGGGCAGACCGCTGGGCCCGGAGTCGATCGCCGCGACGACGCCGTCGCGCAGCTGCACGGCCCCCTCGACAACCCGGTCCAGGGTGACCACCCGGGCATTGGTCAGAATGGTTTCTTCGCGCATGGCCGCAGACGCCTCTCGATCTCGCGGGTGTCGTTAAAGCACCGGACGGGCGGGCGCGGTTTGAACCTTTGATGACGCGGAGGCGACCAAATGGCGGCTTGTCGAACCCGCCGCCGCTTAGCAGAATGTTTACCAACCCCTGGTCTTCTGGCGTATGACTTGGTTTTCCGGTCGGCAGCGCGCGGTGGCGCGGCGCACCGGACCCGTGACGGGAGGAGAGCGGTGACACGATCCCTGCGCAACGTGGCGACGGTTCTCGCGATGCTCGCCCTCGCCGGCTGCGGCATGGCGGCCGATCCGGGGATGCTGAAGCCGGATTTCTGGACCAACAGCCCCCTGAAGTCGGACAACATCGAGGCCGAGCTGGGCATCGCCGAACTGGCGAAGGGCAACTTCGTGCTCGCCGAGTCGCACTTCGACAAGGCGCTGAAGGCCAACCCGAAGGACGCCCACGCGCTGCTGGGGCGGGCGATCCTGTTTCACCATACCGGACAGACGACGCGGGCGCGCGCCATGTACGAGGCGGTGCTGGCCCTGCGGCCGCCGGAAACCGAGCAGCTCATGGTGATGAACAACTTCACCACCCGCCCGGTGGCGGAGATCGCCAGCGTCAACCTGAGCCTGCTGCAAAGCGGCAACGTGACCGGCCGGCTCGATCCCGGGGCGGTGGAGACCATGGACGCCCCGGTGTCGTTGGGCGACGCGGATGGCGGCATGGCGCCGATGGACGCCGGTGGCGCCGACGCCAACATCGTGTCGCGGTTCGAGACCCTGGAGGCGCTGCGCGACCAGGGGATGATCACGCCCGACGAGTACACGGCGCGCCGCAAGACCAACCTGGGCGCCCTGCTGCCGCTCACCGCGCCGCCGCCGGCGGCCGGCCTGGGACGCCCGGTGCCGACCACCGACCAGGTGCTGGGCCGCCTGCGGGCGATCGGGCGGGCTCTGGAGATGCGGGCCATGACGGTCGGCCAGCACGCCGCGGAACGGCAGATGATCCTCGACGGCCTGCTGCCCGAGACCCCGGTCGCCACCGCGCCGCCGGCACCGCCGCCGCAGGGCCTGATGGAGGCGGCCGACGAGGTGCGGCGGCTGGAGAGGCTCAACGAGGCGCAGCTCGTCAC
>JANQGL010000281.1 GCA_028277325.1 Magnetospira sp. | reverse complement strand
ACCCGCGACGCCTTCCTCGACATGCCCCGGTTCGACCACATGCATCGCTTCCTGCCGGCCCTGATGATCCGGCGCGGCGGCCGCGTGCAGTCGGTGCCGGTCAACCACCGCCCGCGGGCGCGCGGCGCCTCCAAGTACGGGACCCTGGACCGCGCCCTGGTCGGCATCACCGACCTGCTCGGCGTCATGTGGCTGCAGAAGCGCGGCAAGGTGCCCAGGGTCGAGGACGTCGCGCGGTGAGGCCTGGCGGCACCCCGACCCCGCGCGCCCTGCTCAAGGGCCTGGCCGTGCTGCTGACCCTGGTCGCGGCCGGATTCCTGGCCGAGTCCCTGGGCGGCCTCGACACCGCCTGGATCGACGACCGGGTGCGCGGCCACGGACTGTCCGGCGAGTTGCTGTTCGTCGGCACGGGGGCGGTGTTCACCGCGTTCGGCCTGCCGCGCCAGATGGTCGGGTTCCTGGGCGGCTACGCGTTCGGCCTGCTGGGCGGCAGCCTGCTGGCCCTGGTCGCCTCGACCCTCGGCTGCGCCCTCGCCTTCGCCTACGCGCGGCTGGTCGGGCGGTCGTTCGTCAAACGGCGGTTCGGCGGCCGGATCGCCCGCGTCGACCGGTTCCTGGCCGGCAATCCGTTTTCCATGGCCCTGCTGATCCGCCTGTTGCCGGTCGGCAGCAACCTGGCGACCAACCTGGCGGCCGGGGTGACCAGCGTCGGCGCGCTGCCGTTCATCGGCGGATCGGCGATCGGCTATCTCCCGCAGACGGCGATCTTCGCGCTCGCCGGCAGCGGCGTCGAGGTCGACCCGGAACTGCGCATCACCCTGTCGGTGGTGCTGTTCCTGGCATCCGGGATGCTCGGTGTCTATCTGTACAGGAGATACCGGCACGGCCGGTCGCTCGACGACACCCCCGACCATGCCCTGGACGGGGTTGATTCGGACGCCGTTTAGGTCTTTAACGGCGCTCGACGCAAGCGGTGGAAAAGAGATCGACGCGATGGCGCAGAACTGGACCCCGGCAAGCTGGCGCGACAGGCCGGCCCTGCAGATGCCGGCCTACCCCGATCCGGCGGCCCTGGGCGCGGTGGAGGCGCGCCTCGGCGGCTATCCGCCGCTGGTGTTCGCCGGCGAGGCGCGCGGCCTCAAGGCGGCCCTGGCGGCGGCGGCGCGCGGCGACGCGTTCCTGTTGCAGGGCGGCGACTGCGCCGAGAGCTTCGCCGAGTTCCATCCCGACACCATCCGGGACACTTTCCGGGTGATGCTCCAGATGTCGGTGGTCCTGACCTTCGGCGCCGCCTGTCCGGTGGTCAAGGTGGGGCGGATGGCCGGCCAGTTCGCCAAGCCGCGCTCGTCGGACACCGAGAGCCGCGACGGGGTGACCCTGCCCGCCTACCGCGGCGACATGATCAACGACATGGCGTTCACCGAGGACGCCCGCCGCCCCGACCCGGAACGCATGGTGCAGGCCTACAACCAGTCGGCCGCCACCCTGAACCTGCTGCGCGCCTTTGCCCAGGGCGGGTATGCCGACCTGCACAAGGTGCACCAGTGGACGCTGGGCTTCGTCGAGGGCAGCCCGCAGGCGGACCGCTATCGGGGCCTGGCCGGCCGACTCGACGAGGCGCTCGACTTCATGGCCGCCTGCGGCCTCACCGCCTCCACCACGCCGCAGATCCGCGAGACCGACTTCTACACCTCGCACGAGGCGCTGCTGCTCGAATACGAGCAGGCGATGACGCGGGTCGATTCGACGACCGGCGACTGGTACGACACCTCGGCCCACATGCTGTGGATCGGCGACCGCACCCGCCAGCTCGACGGCGCCCATGTGACGTTCCTGCGCGGCATCGGCAATCCGGTCGGCGTCAAGGCCGGCCCGACCATGACGGGCGACGAGCTGCTGCGCCTGATCGACACCCTCAATCCGGCCAACGAGCCGGGACGCCTGACCGTGATCGTGCGGTTCGGGGCCGACAAGGTGGAAGGCATGCTGCCGCCGATGCTGCGCGCCATCCGCCGCGAGGGCCGCCAGGTGGTGTGGGCCTGCGACCCCATGCACGCCAACACGGTGAAGTCGTCGGTCGGCTACAAGACCCGCAAGTTCGATTCCATCCTGCGCGAGGTGCGCGGCTTCTTCGCCGCCCACCGTGCCGAGGGCACCCACCCCGGCGGGGTGCATTTCGAGATGACCGGCCAGAACGTGACCGAATGCGTCGGCGGCGCGCACGCGATCACCGAGGCCAACCTGTCGGACCGCTACCACACCCATTGCGACCCGCGCCTGAACGCCGAACAGGCCCTGGAACTGGCCTTCCTGCTGTCCGAGATCCTCAAGGACCACCGCACGCGGCGCCACGCGCAGGCCCGCCAGGCGGCTTCCTGAGCCGTGTCCGGGCGCTGCACCTCGCGGCCGGCCCCCGGCGAGATCGGCGCCTGGACCGACCGCTACTTCGACCGCACCAAGGCGATCGTCGGCAGGTTCGGCGACGTGGAGGTCACCTACGCGGTGTTCATGCGCCGGCCGGTGGTCTGCGCGCCCAGGCTCGCCGTCGACTGGCTGGTCGCCACCATGGAGGCGCGCGGCGCCCGGGTGACGGTGGACCGGATGTACGGGGAAGGCGACTGGGTCGGGGCCGGCGAGCCGATCATGTATATCAGCGGGTCGCTGTTCCATCTGGTGGACCTGGAAACCCTCTACCTGCAGAAGCTGGGCGCCGCCTGCGTCGCCGCCTACAACGCCCTGACCATGTGCACCGACCTGCCGGAGGTCGCCTTCCTGGCCATGGACGCCCGCCACTGCGCCGGCACCGAAATGGCCGAGATGATGGCCTACGCGGCCGGGATCGGCTCCGAGGCGGCGCGCCGCAGGGTGGGCGCCAAGGGCTTCATCGGCAACGCCACCGACGCCACCGCCGGCTATTTCGGGCAGACCGAGGGCCGCGGCACCATGCCGCACGCCCTGATCGGGTATGCCGGCTCCACCCTGCGCGCCGCCGAGATGTACCACGAGGCGTTTCCCGACCAGGATCTGATCGTGCTGGTCGACTACTACGGCCGGGAGCTCACCGACAGCCTGGCGGTGTGCCGCCGCTTCCCCGGCCTGGCGGCGGCCGGGCGGATCGGCGTCCGGCTGGACACCCACGGCGGCCGCTACGTCGAGGGGCTCGACCCGCAGGCCGCCTACGCGGTCCTGGAGCGCCACGTGCCGAAGGCGATCCGCGGCTATCGCACCGACACCGAGCTGCGCCACCTGACCGGCACCGGAGTCTCGGCGGCCGCCATCTGGCACCTGCGCGAGGCCCTGGACCAGGCCGGTTTCGACAAGGTGCGGATCGTCGCCAGTTCCGGGTTCGGGCCGGCCAAGTGCAAGGTGATGTCCTACGCCAAGGCGCCGATCGACGTCATCGGCACCGGCTCCTACCTGCCGGAGAACTGGCAGGAAACCTACGCCACCTCGGACATCGTCTCGTACGGCGGGCGGACCAGCGTCAAGGTCGGCCGCGAGTTCCTGATCCGCAGGTAGACCCCCGGCGCCGCTACCCCTTCAGCCGCTTCAGCAATCCCGCCGCCTCGCGGAGCGCCGGTTCGCCCAGCTCGGCCGACAGGTCGCCGCGCATCCGGATGTCCGACAGCGCCGCGTCGAGCCCGGAGAACAGGCGCCGGGTGAACGGGATGAAATCGATCAGCCGGAACTCCCAGCCCCGCTCGTCCTCGCAGTGCCCGGCGTCCGGATCGAACGGCGCCAGGTTGCCGTTGATGATGTTGCGCTGCCAGTCCTTGCGGCGTTCCAGATCCTTGTAGAACGGGGCGATCAGGATCTGCGTCCGGGCGACCAGCCGGCGCGCCTCCGGGTCGTCGTAGACCGCGTCCCAGGCGAACCGGGCGCCGGTCTCCGCCTGCATCCGCTCGACGATCGCCTTGGCCTCTTCGCGGAACCGGACCGACGGGCCGGGCCCGAGCATCTGGTCGATGCCCTTGAGGAACCCGGGCAGCAGGCGGCGCGACATCCGCCCGTCGTCCAGCCGCTCGGCGTCGTCGCCGTGGAACAGGTCGGCGATCCGCTTGACGATCAGCCGCTCGAACCGGCGAATCCGTGCCCGGTTGGCCCGCACCCGGCCGATCACCTCGCCGAAGTCCTCGAAGCTCTCGCGGAACATCGGTTCCAGGGCGTCGGCGCCGCGCCTCAGGTCGCCGCGCATGGCGCGCAGATCGCCGCCGCTCAGCCGCCCGCCGCGGCGGTCCGCCTCGACGATCAGGCGGTCGACCACCGAATCGGTCACCGCGCCGACCAGCGCCTGCGCCTGCTCGGCGGCGACATCCCGCGCCACCCGCGCCACCGTGTAGGAACCGGGGGTCACGATCGGTTTGCGGCGCTCGGGTGGCGGCGCCGCCGACGGCGTCGCGGCCGGGGGATCCGGCCTCGTCGGCCGGGCGGCCGGTGGCGTCGCGGCCGGCCTGCCCGGGGCGTCGTCGAAGGTCAGCGGGGCGTCGTCCTCGAGCGGCTTGAAGGTATCGCGCCCGCGCGGCGCCGGACGGGATCCCAGGCTGACCCCCTTCTTGGGCGGGGGAGCGACGTCGGCTCCGACCGCCTTCGGCCGCGCCTCCATGCCGGCGCGGTGGATTTGGGCGTTCACCTGGCCGCCCCCGGTCGGCGGCTTGCGCGGCGGCTTGCTCATGGCGATCACAGTACTCCCGGCCGCACGGGGATTCCAGCGATACCGATGCTTGCCGATCCGGGGCGCATGAGTCATACCGGGGCATCCCGGAACACCGCGAGCGGACACCAGCGGATGCGCATCGCCATCGCCCAGACCAACCCGACCGTCGGCGCCATCGAGGCCAACGCGGACTCCGTCCTGGCGGCGCGGCTCGGCGCCTTGGAGGCCGACCTGCTGATGTTCGGCGAACTCGCTCTGTGCGGCTATCCGCCGGAGGATCTGGTGCGCAAGCCGGCCTTCCTCGACCACGTGGCCGGCGCGGTCGACCGGCTGGCGCGCGCCACCGCCTCGCCCGGACCGGCCCTGCTTCTCGGCGCCCCGTGGCGCGACGGAGACGCGGTGCGGAACGCCGCCCTGCTGCTGGACGACGGCGAGATCAAGGCGATTCGCCCGAAGCATCACCTGCCCAACTACGGGGTGTTCGACGAGGGGCGGGTGTTCGACCCCGGACCGTTGCCGCATCCGATCCGGTTCCGCGGTCACGCTCTCGGCGTGATGACCTGCGAGGACATGTGGTTCCCCGACGTGGCGGCCCACCTGGCGGCGCAGGGGGCCGATTTCCTGATGGTGCTGAACGGTTCGCCGTTCGAGGTGGAGAAACCCGGCGAACGGCGCGCCCTGGCACGCCGGCGGGTGATCGAAACCGGGCTCGGACTGGTCTACGCGAACCTGGTCGGGGGACAGGACGAACTGGTGTTCGACGGATCGTCGTTCGTGCTCGACCGCGACGGGACCTGCCGCCACCGGCTGCCGGCCTGGGCGGAAGCGGTGGCGCCGGTCACCTGGACGACGGCCGGTTTCGCGCCCGGCGACGTCGCCCCGGACCTGGACCGCGCGGAGGCGGTCTACCGGGCGCTGGTCACCGGGCTGCGCGACTACGTGGCCAAGAACCGCTTCCCCGGCGTCGTGCTCGGCCTGTCGGGCGGCATCGACAGCGCGCTTTCCGCCGTGGTCGCCGTCGATGCCCTGGGCGCCGAGCGGGTCCACTGCGTGATGATGCCGTCGCCCTACACCTCCACCGAGAGCCTGGAGGATGCCGCCGAGCTGGCGAAGCTGGTCGGCGCCCACCTGGACTCGGTGTCCATCGAGCCGGCCATGGGCGCCTTCGACGCCATGCTGGCCGACGCCTTCGCCGGCACCAACGGCGGGGTGGCGGCGGAGAACATCCAGGCGCGCGCCCGCGGCATGGTGCTGATGGCACTCAGCAACCAGTTGGGCGCGATGGTGCTGACCACCGGCAACAAGTCCGAGATGTCGGTCGGCTACGCC
>JANQGL010000183.1 GCA_028277325.1 Magnetospira sp. | reverse complement strand
ATCGGGCCCCGTGCCGGAATCTGTTAGTCCTTTGTTGCAAAAGAACTTTATCAGATTCTTGGGGCCGATGCACTCCCTACGGTGAGATATTGCGGCTAGTCCCACTGCGTCAGAAATGGAGCAAAACGTACCGCATCAACGTGTTATCCAGATACACCCTTGATCTAGCTACATGCCAAGTCGTTGATATCATGTTCTCAGCCATCGTTTCTGACGCAGCAGGATTAGGCCCTTAGATCGACCCGTCCGTCCCGCAGGTCCACGAACTCGACGATCCGGAACCGCCCGCCGGCGCCGGTGGTTCCGCGGGCGCCGATCACGCCGCCGGGACGGTCGCCGAGCAGCGCGTTCAGCAGGCCCAGCACGCCGAGACGCGGGCCGCCGTCGACCAGCGCCGTTTGCAGGGTCGGCAGATCGGCCAGGGCCTGGTTGCAGGGCACCCGCAGGGTGACCAGGTCGGTCACCGCCTTCGGATCGCGGCGCAGGGCGTCGTTGAGCAGGGCCACCGCGCGGGCGATCGGGTCGTCGGCCATCAGGCGCGTTTCCAGGTGGTGCCGCCGGGACCGTCCTCGAGCACGACGCCCTGCGCCTTGAGGTCGTCGCGGATGCGGTCGGCGGTGGCGAAATCCTTCGCCTTGCGGGCCGCCATGCGCCGGTCGATCAGGGCCGCGATCCCGTCGTCCGTGGGGCCGGGCGCGGCCGTGCCCGGGGCGGCCTCCGGCCGCCAGCGGAACCACGTCTCCGGGTCCCGCTGCAACAGGCCGAGCACCCTGGCGCCGGCCAGCAGTTCGCCCTTCAAGGCGGCCCGTCGCGTAGCGTCCTCCGCCTTGTTGAGGGCGCCGGCCAGCTCGTGCAGATAGGCCAGGGCGCCCGACGTGTTGAGGTCGTCCATCAGCGGGCCCAAGACGCCCGGCGGCGGTTCGTGCCGTTGCGGGGCCACATCGGCGGCGCGCAGGGCGGTGTACAGGCGGTCCAGGGTGCGGCGCGCCGCCTGCACGGCCTCCTTGGTGAAGTCGAGCGGCGCCCGGTAGTGGGTCTGCAGCAGGACCAGCCGCAGCGCCTCGCCGGGGAATTCCGCGAGCAGGTCGTGCACGGTGTAGAAGTTGCCGAGCGATTTCGACATCTTCTCCCCCTCCACCATCAGGTGGCCGTTGTGCATCCAGTGGCGGGCGAAGCGGCTGCCCGGATGGGCGCAGCGGCTCTGCGCGATCTCGTTCTCGTGGTGCGGAAACACCAGGTCGACGCCGCCGCCGTGGATGTCGAAGGTGGTGCCCAGGTACTTGGAACTCATCGCCGAGCACTCGATGTGCCAGCCGGGGCGGCCGTAGCCCCAGGGGCTCTCCCAGCCCGGCTCGTCGCCGGTCGACGGCTTCCACAGCACGAAATCGGCCGGGTCCTTCTTGTAGGGCGCCACCTCGACCCGCGCGCCGGCGATCATCTCCGCGCGGTCGCGTCCCGACAGGGCGCCGTAATCGGGATCGGAGGGGACGCTGAACAGCACGTGGCCCTCGGCCGCGTAGGCGTGGCCGCGCTCGATCAGGCGGCCGATCATCGCCAGCATCTCGGCGATGTGCTCGGTGGCCCGCGGCTCGATCGACGGCGGCAGGGCGTCGAGCGCCGCCATGTCGCGGTGGAACTGCTGCGCCGTGCGCTCGGTGATGGCGCGGATGGACTGCCCGGTCTCGGCGGCGCGGGCGTTGATCTTGTCGTCCACGTCGGTGATGTTGCGGACATAGGTCACCTGGTCGTAGAGGCAGCGCAGCAGCCGATAGAGGACATCGAACACCACCACCGGCCGCGCGTTGCCCACATGCGCGTGGTCGTAGACGGTCGGCCCGCAGACGTACATGCTGACATGCCCGGCTTGCAGCGGCTGGAACTCGACCTTGCGGCGGCGTAGCGTGTCATGGAGGAACAGGGTCACGGGCGGCCTCTCAGAGCAGTCGGGAGAATCCGTTGGTGATCGGGTAGCGGCGGTCGCGGCCGAACGCGCGGCGGGTGATCTTGACCCCCGGCGGCGCCTGGCGGCGCTTGTATTCGGCGAGGTCGAGCAGGCGCCACACCTTTCGCGCCACCGCCGGATCGTGGCCGCGCGCGATGACCTCGTCCAGCGACAGGTCCTCCTCGACCAGGCCGTGCAGGATCGCGTCGAGCACCGGATAGGGCGGCAGGGAGTCGGCGTCCTTCTGGTCCGGGCGCAGTTCCGCCGACGGCGGCTTGTCGATCACCCGGCGCGGCATCACCGGTCCGTCGGGGCCGAGCAGGCCGGGCGGACGGCCGCGGTTGCGCCATTCGGACAGTTCGACCACGGTGGTCTTGTAGACGTCCTTGAGCACCGAGTAGCCGCCGCACATGTCGCCGTAGAGGGTCGCGTAGCCGACCGACATTTCCGACTTGTTTCCGGTGGTGAGCAGCATCGGTCCCAGCTTGTTGGAGATCGCCATCAGCAACAGGCCGCGAATGCGCGACTGGATGTTCTCCTCGGTGACATCGGCCTCTTGGCCCTCGAACAACGGCGCCAGGATGCCGTTGAACGAGTCCATGGCGGGCGCGATGGGCAGGATCTCCAACCGGGTGCCGAGCAGGGCCGCGACCTGCACCGCGTCGTCCAGGCTGGCCTCCG
>JANQGL010000151.1 GCA_028277325.1 Magnetospira sp. | reverse complement strand
GCGCCGGCCGAGCCGGCCCCCGAGATGGCCGGCACCGACCCGTCGGACGAGGCGGCGCAGGAAATCCGCCGCCGCCGGCCGTCGCTGGCCGACGATCCGACCCTGTTCACCCAGTCGGAGATCGACCTGCTGCAAAGCCTGGCCGAGCGGCGCGAGCAGCTCGACCGGCAGGCGCGCGAACTGGATCAGCGGGAGGCCATGCTGCGTGCGGCGGAGGCCAAGATCGACTCCAAGGTCCGGCAGCTGTCGGATCTCAAGGCGACCATCGAGGGTTTGATCCAGAAATACGACGAGCAGCAGGACCAGAAGCTGCTCAGCCTGGTCAAGATCTACGAGAACATGAAGCCGAAAGACGCCGCCAAGATTTTCGAGGAACTGGACCTTGATACCTTGCTGTTGGTGGCCGAGCGGATGAAGGAGCGTCGACTGGCGCCGATCATGGCGAAGATGACGCCGGGCAAGGCGCGCGAAGTCACCGAGGAATTGTATCGTCTTCGTAAGCTTCCGAAACGCGGTGAGGGGCTGGGCGGTTAGTCGAGGCGAAGCAAGGAAAAACGGTTGCGGGGTTACCCGCTGGCGGATTAATTAGAAATGAGTGCGTCGGGAATTTGCCGCGGCATCTGCTTGGCGATTCCGATCGGCCGGAACATGGAGTGACCGATGGCTGTCGATACAAATATGAACGTCTTGATTGTCGACGACTACAAGACGATGCTGCGTATCATTCGAAACCTGCTCAGGCAACTTGGTTTCAATAACATCGAGGAGGCGACCGACGGCTCGATGGCCTTGCAGAAACTTCGCCAGAGCAGCAATTTCGGTCTCGTCATTTCCGACTGGAACATGGAGCCGATGACCGGTTTGCAGTTGCTCCGCGAAGTGCGGGCCGACGCCAAGCTGAAGCACATCCCGTTCATCATGGTGACGGCCGAGAGCAAGTCGGAGAACGTCCTGGCCGCCAAGCAGGCCGGTGTTTCGAACTACATCGTGAAGCCTTTCAACGCGGAAACCCTGAAAGGCAAAATGGTCAGCGTCCTGGGCGACTTCTGATCCGCCGGCCAGGACACGCGGGGCGGGGCGCCGGGGGGCCGCCCGGCCCGCCGGTCCGGGACGGGGCGCGACGGAAAGCGGATGGCGTGACGGGGAATGACCATGACGACGTGACACGGGTACAGACCGCCCAGGCCGGCGGCACCGGCACGGTGTCCCTGTTCCTGTCCCTGTTCCTGCTGGTTCTGGCGTTTTTCATCATCCTGGTCAGCATTTCCACGGTCGAGGAAACGCGCTCGAAGGCGGTCATGCGCAGCCTGACCTCCACCTTCGCGTCGATCCTGCCGCCGACCACCGACCTCACCCGCTTGATGAGCAAGACCGGCGAGGTCATCGGCGCCGAGCAGTTCCAGGGCGAGATCGCCGGGCTGTTCACCACCCACGTCCAGGCGGTCAAGGTGGAGATCGTGCAGCCGGGGCGGGCGATGAAGCTGACCTTGCCGGCCGACGCGCTGTTCGAGCCCGGCACGGTCGACCTGCGGCCGGGCCGCGACGAACTCCTCGACCGTCTGGTGTCGTCCCTGAGCGGCCGCCCGCCGGCATTGCGGTTCGATATGGAGGCGCTGTTCTGCGACTCCTACGTGGACGGCACCGCGCTGCCGATCGGCGAGGCGCTGCCGACGCGGCGGGCCGGGGCGCTGGCCCGCGCCATGCTCGGACGCGGCGTGCCGCCGGACAGCCTCAGCGTCGGCCTGCAACCGGGCGATCCGCGGGATCTGGTGGTCTGGTTCCATGTGCGGGCGCGTGACGCGGCGCGGGTGCGGTTCGACGCGGCGGGCGATGCCGCCGCGCCGCCGGAGGCCGAACGATGATGCCCGGTCCTTCCGACCCGCCGCCGCTGCCGCGGCCGCCGCAGCGCTCGGCGTCGCGCGCCTGGCTGGTCACCTTCACCGACCTGGTGTCGTTGATGCTGACGTTTTTCGTCCTGCTGTTTTCCATGTCGAGCGTTCAGGTGGACCGCTGGAAGGAAATGATCGACACCCTGAGCCAGAGCCTCAATCCGTCCCGCGAGACGCCGACCGTCGAGCCGACGTCGCAGTTCAACATCCGCATGGTGATGCGCGAGCGGGCGATCGACCTCGACTACCTCGCGGCGGTGCTGGAGGAACGGATGTCGGGCGATCCGCTGCTGGGGCGCGGCCGGATCGTCCGGCTGCCCGACCGCATGGTGGTGTCGCTGCCCGGCGACCTGCTGTTCGCGCCGAACAGCGCCCTGCTCTCGGAGCGCGCCCGCGACGCCCTGTTCCAACTGGGCGGCGTGCTGCGCAACATCAACAACCAGATCGCCGTGCAGGGGCACACCGATCCGGTGCCGCCGGCCGGCGATGCCTATGCCAGCAACTGGGAGCTGTCGGTGGGCCGCGCGGTCGCCGTGGCCAACGCGCTGCGTCGCGCCGGCTATCCCGAGGACATCGCGGCGATCGGTTTCGCCTCCACCCAGTTCGCGACCCTGCCGCCCGGCGACGCGGCCTGGCGGCGGGCCCTGGCGCGGCGGGTGGACATCGCGATCATGCCCAACGTGGGGCTCGACTGATGCGCCGCGGAACGCCTTTCGGCGGTTGGCTGGCCGTGTTCTGGGGGCTGGTTCTGGCGGCCGCCGGATCGTCCGCCGCCGCCCAGGAGGCGGTGCTGCGGGCGGCGACGCACGACGGCTACGGGCGTCTGGTGGTGGTGTCTCCGACGCCGATTCCCTATCAGGCGCGGATCGCCGAGGATCGCCTGCTGGTGACCTTCGGCACGCCGCTGACGCTCGACTACGCGGTCGCCCGGCGCGCCCTGGGCCGCTATGTCTCGGGCGTCGACCCGGCGCCGGACGGCCGGTCGGTGCGCTTCGACCTGATCGGCAAGCCGACCCTGCGCAGTTTCTACCTGGGCAGTTCCATCGTCATCGACCTTCTCGACCGGCGCGACGACGCGGCGGCGGCGACCGATGGTACGCCGCGGCCGCCGCGCATCGGGGTGCGGGCCGGGGAGCATCCCGGGTTCAGCCGGGTGGTGTTCGACTGGCCGTCCCGGGTGCCCTACACGGTGACCCGAGAGGGGGCCGACGCCACCATCGCGTTCGGGCGTCCGGCGCGGCTGGATGCCGGCACCATCGACCGCTTTCCGCCGCGCTACCTGAAGGGTCTGGAAACGGCCACCGGGGACGACGGCGCGCGGGCCGTCCTGAGCCTCGATCCGGGAACCGCGGTGACCCATTTCCGGCTCGGTCCCAAGGTGGTGATCGACCTGAAACCGGGCATCGCGCCGGCCGCCGAACAGGCCTCGGCGCCGGTTGCCGAACCGACCCCCGAACCCGAACCCGCGCCTGCGCCGGCCGCCCCGCCGCCGCAGGCGGCCCCGCAACCGCCGGCCGAAGCGCCTCCGCCCGACCGGGCCGCGCCGGCCACGCCGCCTCCGCCGCCGACTCCCGACGCCGAAACGGCGCCGACCCCGGCGACCGAGGCGCCTGCCGTCGACACCGCCGCGGCGACCGAGACAGCGGCCTCGGCGGCGCCGGCCGAGCCGTCGCCGGCGCGCCCCGACCGCCCGGCGATGCCGACCTCCCTGGTGCCCGAGACACCGG
>JANQGL010000263.1 GCA_028277325.1 Magnetospira sp. | reverse complement strand
CGTCGCCCTCGCCGCCGACCAGGCGGTCGTCGCCCCAGCTTCCGATCAGGCTGTCGTCGCCGCCCAGGCCCGACAGGCTGTCGTGGCCGAAGGACCCGTCCAGAAGGTCGTCGCCTCCCGTCCCTTCCAGGGTGTCGTTGCCGAAGCCGCCGGTCAGGGTCACCGGATCGACCGGGTCGGGATCGACCGGGTCGGGGTCAACGGGATCGGGGTCGACCGGGTCGGGATCGACCGGATCGGGATCGACCGGGTCGGGGTCGACCGGGCCGGGATCGACCGGGCCGGGATCGACCGGAGCCTGGGCAACGGGCTGCGGCCCGGCAGGGTCGTCCGCGATGACCGGGTCGGCCGGCGTCGGACGCGTTGCATGGACCGCGATATCGGGCGCGAAGGGAGTCGGGCGGGTGGTGGCGCCGCCGGCAACGGCGCCGAAAACCTCGGCCGGCGAGGTGTGCGGGATCAACGGCGGCAGATGGGCCATCCCGAGATCGCCCCAGGTGACACCGCCCGACGCGATGTCGTCGAGGCCGTAGCCTTCGGACAGGCCGCCCGGGCGCCCGAACGCGTTGTCGTCGGTCGCCGGTTCCTCGGAGATGTGCGTCAACAGGGAGTCCGGATCGCCCGGGTCGAGCGCCGCCGGTTGCCCGGTCAGTCCGCCGGCGATCCCACCTTCGGACCCGTCTTCGGCCGGCGGCGCCTCCGCCGTCGGTTCGGAGGTCGCATCCGGAACCAGCGCGCCCAGCGGATCGTCCGGGGGCGCAACCGGGTCCGGGTCGGGAGACGGGAATGACGGCGTGAGGGTCATGGCATCGCTCCGCAGAGAATCACGCGCAAACATTTTGTAGTTTTTCCGCGATCACAATAACAATTCTATGCGCGACCCTAAAAATATTTATATTTAACGCAATTTGGATTGGATTTTATTGTATTTTATTACTGTATTTTTTATAAAAAATGTTCCTCAAATTTTATGGGAACGCCTGTGTTTTTTGTGTAAGAGGGTGGCCATGACCGTGATCGACACCACCGACTCCCTGGCCGACGTCTGTCGGCGGCTGGCGCAGGAGCCCTACGTCACCGTCGACACCGAGTTCATGCGGGAAAAGACCTATTGGCCGAAGCTGTGCCTGGTGCAGCTCGGCGGCGCCGAGGGCGGATACGCGGTCGATCCGCTGGCCGAGGGGCTCGACCTGGCACCGCTCCACGCGCTCCTGGACGATGCCGGCGTGATCAAGGTGTTCCACGCGGCGCGCCAGGACGTGGAGATCTTCGTCCATCTGACCGGCCGGGTGCCGGCGCCCCTGTTCGATACCCAGGTGGCGGCGATGGTGTGCGGATTCGGCGACGCGGTGTCCTACGAGAGCCTGGCCGCCAAGCTCGCCAAGGCGCGGATCGACAAGTCGTCGCGCTTCACCGACTGGTCGAAGCGGCCGCTGACCGAGCGCCAGGTGACCTATGCCCTGGCCGACGTCACCCATCTGCGGGTGGTCTACGAGCGGCTGGACCGCCGCCTCGAAGAGACCGGGCGCGCCTCCTGGCTGACCGAGGAAATGGGCATCCTGTCCGACCCGGCGACCTACCGTCCCGATCCGCGCGAGACCTACCGCCGGATCAAGGGACGCGGCGCCCGGCCGCGCACCCTCGCGGTGCTGCGCGAACTGGCGGCGTGGCGCGAGGAGGCGGCGCAGCAGCGCGACATTCCGCGCAACCGCATGCTGCGCGACGAGGCGCTGCTGGAGATCGCCCACCACCTGCCGGAAACCGCCGGCGACCTGGCGCGGGTGCGCGGCATGGGACGGGGGATGGCCGAGGGCGTGCAGGGGCAGGCGATCCTGGACGCGGTGGCGCGCGGCCTCGCGGTGCCGAAGGAGGACTTGCCGGAGGTGCCGGCCCGCGAGACCCTGCCGAAAAGCGCCCGGCCGGTCGGCGAGCTGCTAAGGGTGCTGCTGAAGCTGCGCTGTCAGGAACACGACGTGGCGCAGAAGCTGGTCGCCTCCAGCGACGACCTGGAGCAGATCGCGGCGTTCGGCGAGGCGTCCGGGGTCAAGGCCCTGGCCGGCTGGCGGCGCGAGGTGTTCGGGGCCGACGCGCTGAGGCTGCGCGACGGCGAACTGGCCCTGGCGGTGCGCGACGGCAAGGCCAGGGTGGTCGCGGTCGAGGGCTGACCCGGGCGCGGTCAACCGGCGCCGCCGTCGGCCGACATCCAGCCCCGCACCTTGAGCGCCTTGGCCAGCGACTGCAGGCGCTGCTCCACCGCCTCGCTGCTGAACACCGGGTCGTCCTCCGGCACCCGCAGGATCAGGGTGGTGCCGGTGAACTCCAGGGCGGCGCGCGACAGCAGGCCCGGCACGCCGCCGCTCAGGGTGGCGCCCAGACGCAGCGCGAGGCCGACCTGGCGGGCGTGGCGCGCCTCGTCCTCGGTGATCAGGTCGCGCAGCTTGTTGGAGACCGGCAGGTTGCTGTCGCCGTTGTAGCGGTGGTGGACGATCAGCGCCAGCCGCACCCGGTCGGCATGGGTCAGGCCGGCCACCGACAGCTTGAGGACCCGGTGGAACGCCTGCTCGGCCCGGTAGTCGGGATGCTCCCGCCAGGCGATGTCGAACAGGTGGCAGGCGGCGACCCGCAGCCGCCGCTCCTCGGGCGCCTCGTCGGCGAAGATCGGGGCCGTGAAGGCGATCAGTTCACGGCGGTCGCCGGGGAACCTGGGGTCCCGCTGGGCGACCGCCGCGCAGGCCCGGATCAGCGGGTCCATCTGGCGGATGTCCTCGGGCAGCGCCTTGAAGTAGAAGCCCTCGCGCATGCCGTGGGCGGAGAAGGCGACCTTCGCCGGCCGGACCCGCCTGACGATCCGCCGCAGCAACTGGGCGGCCAGCGGCAGGGTCGCCCGGCGGCGCGAGGACACCGCCGCGTAGGCGTCCAGGTCCTCCGGCGTCATCCGGGTCACCTCCTTGCAGAGGTCGAGCACGGACTCCAGGGCAAGGGTGTAGTTGTCGACG
>JANQGL010000091.1 GCA_028277325.1 Magnetospira sp. | reverse complement strand
TCGGACATTTGAACGCAGTTCCTCGTGGGCTCGTGGGCAGCATGATAGGGGGGTGCCGGCAACCCGGCAAGCCTCCGCCGACGCGACGGGAACCCGCGGCGGCCGGCGGTTCGCCGCGCCCCCCCGGGCGACGGCCGCCGCCGCGGCGACGCCGTTAGAGGGCCGCCCTGGCCGCGGCGATCGCCGCCCCGTAATCCGGTTCGTCGGTCACCTCGGGCACGACCTGCGCATGGGTCACCTTGCCGTCGCGGCCGACCACGAACACCGCCCGGGCGAGCAGCCGCAGCTCCTTGATGTGCACCCCGTAGGCATCGGCGAACGCCATCCCGGCGTGGTCGGACAGGGTCTCCACCGCGGTCACCCCGGCGGCGCCGCACCAGCGGGCCTGGGCGAACGGCAGGTCGGCCGAAACGGTCAGGATCCGGACGTCGTCGCCGAGCGCCGCCGCTTCCTCGTTGAACCGCCGCGTCTGGGCGTCGCAGACCGGGGTGTCCAGCGACGGCACCGCCGACAGGATCACGACCTTGCCCGCGTAGTCGCCGAGGCCGCGCGGCGACAGGTCGTTGGCGAGCGCGGCGAAGTCGGGCGCCGCGTCGCCAGCCGCGACCGGCGAGCCGAGAAGGGTCAGGCCGTTGCCCTTGAAGGTAATGATTCCGGTGCGTTCGGTCATGGGTGCGTCTCCTCGCTTGGTTGGAAATGAAACCGATCGGCCGACGCCCCGTCAGAGACGGTCGGCATGCGCCGCCAGGTAGCTCGCCACGCCGTCCGGCGTGGCCTTCATCCCGGCGTCGCCCTTGGTCCAGCCGGCCGGGCAGACCTCCCCGTTCTCCTCGTGGAACTGCAGCGCGTCGACCATGCGGATCATGTCGTCCACGTTGCGGCCGAGCGGCAGGTCGTTGATCACCTGATGGCGGACCACGCCGTCGCGGTCGATCAGGAACGAGCCGCGCAACGCCACCCCGGCGTCCGGCAGCAGAACGCCGTAGGACTCGGCGATCGATTTGGTCAGGTCGGCCACCATCGGGAACGACACCGGCCCCAGGCCGCCTTCGCCGGGCGGGGTGTTTTTCCAGGCCAGGTGGGTGAACTGGGAATCGATGCTGACTCCGATCAGGCGGGTGTCGCGCTCCTCGAGCGCGGCGCGACGGTGATCGAAGGCAAGAATTTCGGACGGGCAGACAAACGTGAAGTCGAGCGGCCAGAAAAACACGACGCCGTAGGCGCCATCAAGATGGGAGAACAGGTGGAACGAGTCCTCGATGGTGTTATCGGGCATCACCGCGGGAGCCGTGAAATCCGGCGCCCGCCGGCCGACCAGAACCTGAGACATGGGCAATCCCTCCGATGGACGTGCCGGTTGAAAGCGCAAATACGCCGCGGCGGCCTTGAAAGTTCCCCTGACCACCGCGACGCACAACATATACGCTGCCCGAACAGCCATTTCCAGGGATCGCCAAACACTCGGCCAAAAACGCCGTCCGATCTCGCGCGGCACCCCTTCGCCGGGCGCAGATCATGGCTTGGCGGGCGTCCGATGGACGAGTAATATCCTTTCTCTTGCGCCGGGGACTCACCAGGGATTGCTGAATGCAGCGGGTCAAGCTGGACCTTATCGATCGCCGCATCCTGAAGGACCTTCAGGAGGACGGGCGGATCACCAACGTCGAGCTGGCGCGCCGTGCCGGGATCTCGGCGCCGCCCTGCCTGCGCCGCGTCCGGGCGCTGGAGGAGGCCGGTTTCATCCGCGGCTACCACGCCGACGTGAACCCGGCGGCGCTCGGCTACACGGTCACCGTGTTCGCCCAGGTCGGACTCGACAGCCAGGCCGAGCCGGACCTGAAGGCGTTCGAGGAACTGGTCGCCGGCTGGCCGGAAGTGCGCGAGTGCCACATGCTGGCCGGGGAAACCGACTTCCTGCTCAAGGTGGTCGCCGTGGACTGGGATTCCTACCAGACCTTCCTGACCACGCGCCTCACCGCGGCGCCCAACGTCAGCCACGTCAAGTCGGCGCTGGCCATCCGCTCGTCCAAGCACGCGCCGGGCGTGCCGATCGAAACCGGCGCCCCCTGAGGACGGCCGCCGACTCCGGTCAGCCCAACGATTCCGACAGCACCCGCCCCTGAAGAACGGCGGCGGCGGCCGTCTTGTCCAGGCGATCGGTCGCGTCGCCGATCACGAAGGCCTCGCCGCGAAGCCGCGAGCGGCCGCTCGCCGGATCGACCGGACACCAGCCGTCGGCGCCGGTCAGGCCGGCCCGGCGGGCCAGCGGCCCGGCCGACTGCGGCGGAATCAGGTTCACCAGATCGCCGCCGAAACGACCGTTCGGCGTGATCACCCGCCGCGCCCGGCTGTCCACCGCGACCACCGGGGCGACGATCCGCTCGACCCCGGCCGGCACCGCGACTCCGCCCGGCAGGCGGGGGTTGGCGTCGATCAGCAGCACCTTGCCACGCCGCCCCAGGCGCCCGGCGATGCGCGCCGCGCGCAGGTAGGGGCCGGATTCGAAGCGGTAGGGACGCGGCGGCACCGTCACCACCGCCGTCGCGCCGTCCTTTAGCGCCGCGACGCGACGCATCAGGCGCGCCTCGTCCTCCGGACCGGACCAGAAGGCACCCAGCGCATCCACCGCCCGCGTGTCGTATCCGTCGATGCCGGCGGTCTCGAAGACCACGCCGGGGGCCAGCACCAGGCGGTCGAATCCATAGCCTCCGCCATGCGCGCCGAGGGCGGTGCCGGACGCCCAGTCCAGGTCGCCGATCTCGTCGCGGTACACCGCCACCCCGTGACGCGTCAACGCCGCCGCGTCGCGCCCCGGGTGACGGTCGACCAGGGTGACCGCCGTTTCCGGGCGGTGCCGCCGAAGGGCCGCCGCCGCCGCCACGCCGGCCGCGCCGCCGCCGACGATCAGCACCCGCGCCGCCCGCGCGCCGCCCAGCGGCAGTGTCGCCAGCAGGCCGCCGGCCGCCATTCCAAGGACTCCGCGTCGCGTCAGAGCCGTCATGCGCCTTCTCCTCTCCCCCGTCGTGCGGCCGCCCGGCCGGGCCATGCCGCACCGCACATAACACCATCCCGCAACATACCGCCTCGGCGCGCCGGGTCAACCGGCAGGATTGCCGGCGCAATATCGCCAAGAAGATCGTTGAGAAACGAGCGGAAGCACTCGGTCCGCAAACCACGAACCCGGTGACTCGGTCAGATTCCTCGTGTGATGGATTCGAGGTTCGCCATGGAGTCGGCCCCGAATAATATCGCGCACTTCGAATCCACCACACTACAGCGGGTCGCGCCAATCCGGGTCCGCCGTCGCATCGCCGAACGCTTCCAGCACCACATCCGGACGCGTCTGATGGCGGAACCAGGTCGTCTGCCGCTTGGCGTAGCGGCGGCTGTCGCGTACTGCGGTCTCGCGCGCCGTCTCCAGGTCGGTCCGCCCGCGCAGGTGATCGAGCAGCGGCGGCACCCCGACCGCCTTCATGACCGGAAGCGCCGGGTCGAGGCCAAGGGCGTCCAGCGCCGCCGCCTCGGCCAGGGCGCCGGCCGTCAGCATGGCGTCGAACCGGGTCGCGATGCGCGCGTAAAGCGCCGCGCGCGGCGGCCTCAGGAGCAGGGTCCGGAACCGGGCCTCGGGCAGCGGCGGGACCGGCGGACCGGCGGTCTGCCAGTCGGCCAGAGGGCGGCCGGTGCCCGCCATCACCTCGTAGGCGCGGATCAGCCG
>JANQGL010000364.1 GCA_028277325.1 Magnetospira sp. | reverse complement strand
GCCGCCACCAAGGACGCGGCGCGGATCGCCGGGCTGGAGGTGCTGCGGCTGGTCAACGAGCCGACCGCGGCGGCGATGGCCTACGGCCTCGACAAGGAGGCCGAGGGCGTCTACGCGGTCTACGACCTGGGCGGCGGCACCTTCGACATCTCGATCCTGCACATGGAAAGGGGCGTGTTCCAGGTGCGCGCCACCGGCGGCGACGCGGCGCTGGGCGGCGACGACTTCGACCATGCGATCGCCGAGCATTTCCTGGCCCGGCGCAAGGACCTGCTCGGGACCGAGACCCTGACCCAGGGCGAGGTCAAGGTGGCCCTGATGACGGCGCGCCTGGCCAAGGAGTGCCTGAGCCGCCGCTGTTCGGGGTGTCCGGCCTGCGAGGACGGTCAGCGCTGGGTGCTCGACGTGGGCGGCCGGCGGAGCGGCCACCAACTGGACCTGGACCGCATGGACGCCCTGATCGCGCCGCTGGTCGCGCGCAGCCTGGACATCGTGCGCGCGGTGCTCGACGACGCCGGGGTGACTCCGGCCGACATCAAGGGCGTGGTCCTGGTCGGCGGCTCGACCCGGGTGCCGCTGGTGCGCGATCGCATCGCCGAGCTGTTCGGGCAGCCGCCGCTGGCCGACATCGACCCCGACGAGGTGGTGGCGGTGGGCGCCGCCCTGCAGGCGGAGGCCCTGACCGTCGGCTCGGATACCCTGCTCCTGGACGTCACGCCGCTGTCGCTCGGCCTGGAGACCATGGGCGGTCTGGTCGAGAAGGTGATCCCGCGCAACACGCCGATTCCGGTCGCCAAGGCGCAGGAGTTCACCACCTATCAGGACGGCCAGTCGGCGATGGCCATTCACGTGGTGCAGGGCGAGCGCGAGATGGTCGACCAGAACCGGTCCCTGGCCCGATTCACCCTGAAGGGCATTCCGCCGATGGCGGCCGGCGCGGCGCGCATCCGGGTCGGATTCGCGGTCGATGCCGACGGCCTGCTCACGGTGAGCGCCGAGGAAACCGCCACCGGGATCGCCCAGCAGGTGGAGGTCAAGCCGTCCTACGGCCTGAGCGACGACGAGATGGCGGCGATGCTGCGCGACAGCATGCAGTACGCCCAACAGGACATGGAGAATCGCCTGCTGGCCGAGGCGCGGGTCGAGGCGGGGCGCCTGCTGAACGCCCTGGAAGCGGCGCTGGGAGTCGACGGCGACCTGTTGGGCGCCGACGAACGGGCGGCCCTCGAGTCGGCGATGCGGGACGTCCGCACGGCGATCGAAGGGACCGACCGCGAACGGATCGGCGGTCTCGCCGAGGCCTTGGAAACGGTCAGCAAGCCCTTCGCCGAAAAGCGCATGGACCGCGGAATCCGCGCCGCCCTGTCCGGTGTCGCGGTCGACGCCATCGCGGCGGACCCCGCATCCTCCGACACCCCTTGACGCGCCGGGCCGGTCTTTCTAAGTAGTCGGCGCGTTCACCCCCGCCAGGAGACTCGCTCGCATGCCCAGGATGACGTTCATCGAGCCGAACGGAAAACGCCACGAGGTGGAGGCGCCGGTCGGCCTGTCGGTGCTCGAAATCGCGCACCGGAACAAGATGAAGCTGGAAGGGGCCTGCGAGGGCTCGCTGGCCTGCTCGACCTGTCACGTGATCGTCGACGAGGAATGGTACGACCAGTTGCCCGAGGCGACCGAGGACGAGGAGGACATGCTGGACCTGGCGTTCGGTCTGACCCACACCTCGCGGCTCGGCTGCCAGATCGTGATGAGCGAGGACCTCAACGGCCTCACGGTCACCCTGCCGGCGGCGACCCGCAACGTGGCGGTCGATCAGAAGTAGGCCCGCGCGAGCGCGCGGCGTTTCCCGACAAGGCCGCCGACTCCCGGTCGGCGGCCTCCCGATTCGCGCCCGGCCGATCGTTCGGCGATCAGGATGCGGCGCGGCGGCGGCCGAGCCGCCATCCGAGCAGGCCGAGCCCGCTCGCGAACAGCGGCAGGGCGCCGGGAACGGGAACTTCCGAGGTGCCCCCGTCGTCGGTCACCCCTTCCTCGATGCTGATGGCGACATCGAATCCGCCGCTGTCGATCTCTTCCAGATCGGAAAACAGGATGCTGATCACACCCGGCTGGTCGATCGGGGTGGCGTATGTCTCGAACGACGACTTCAGCACCTCGCTGACGATGAAGTTCAATTCGATCGGGGTCCCGTCGTCCAGGACCAGCTCCGGATAGAACTCGCTCTGTTCGACGTCGTTCAGGTGGGTGAAGGTCTGTCCGAAGATCGTGAATTCGATCTCCAGTCCGTCGTCGAGGTAGCGGTATTCGTCCCCCGAGTTGGCCAGGCCGGCGTCGTCATACGAAAACGAGCCGGTGCCGGCGGTCCCGGCGAAGGTCCCCGACGCGACGGTCCCGGAGAGATCGTGGGACACGGTCGCGGCCGGCGATCCGGCGGGGGCCAACAGGACCGCGGATGCGACAAGCAGGGCGCGCGCGACGTTTCTCATGGATGAATCCTTCTCGAATTGTGATTTGAAACTAAATTCGTTCGAAGATAACAATTTGCATTCGGGCGGTCCATCGAAATAAGTGGGAAGCTTTTGTATATACATCTCAAATAAGGGTTTTGCGCGCCGCTCCAGGCGCGCCTTGCGGCCGCCCTGGCATGCGCTGTCGGGAGGGGCACTCGGACGCGGCCGGCGACCGCGCACGGCCCGGCGGTCGGCGACAACGGGGTCAGCCGAACACGATGGTCGGCAGCCAGGTGGCCAGGGACGGGAACGCGGCCAGCATCAGCAGGCCGGCGACCTGGATCACCACGAACGGAAGGGCGCCCCGGTAGATGTGCAGGGTGGAGACCTCGGGCGGCGCCACCCCGCGCAGGTAGAACAGGGCGAACCCGAACGGCGGCGACAGGAACGACGTTTGCAGGTTCATCGCCATCATCACGCCCAGCCACACCGGGTCGAGGCCCATCTTGAGCAGGGTCGGGGCGACGATCGGCACCACCACGAAGATGATCTCGATGAAATCGAGGAAGAACCCCAGGAAGAACATCACCACCATCACCAGCAGCACCGCCGCGGCGGTGCCGCCGGGCAGGCCGCCGAGGAAGTCGTGTACCATGTCGTCGCCGCCGAACCCCCGGAACACCAGCGAGAACAGGGCGGCGCCGATCAGGATCACGAACACCATGGCGGTGATCTTCACGGTGGCCTCGGTGACGTCCGTCAGGATGCCGCTGCGCGCCACGCGCACCACGCTGAGCCCGGTCCCCAGCAGGACGACCGCGCCGGCGGCGGCGGCGGCCACGATGGCCGCCATGTCGGGGGCGGGGATCGTCTCGCGGGCCACCCGCAGGTCGGCCAGGCCGGACAGGGCGAACATGGCGATCAGGCCGCCCACGCTCAGGTAGATCGGCCATCCCGGGGCATCGGTCTGGCGCAGCGCCCCGAGATACAGGGCCCCCACCGAACCGACCGCCGCCGCCTCGGTCGGGGTCGCCACCCCGGCCAGGATCGAGCCGAGCACGGCGATGATGAGGACCACCGGCGGCACCAGGGCGCGGGCGATCACCAGGGCGGTGCGCAGGGCGCCGATGTCGCCCAGTTCGCCGCGCGGAATGGCCGGCGAGGACTCGGGGCGCCGCCAGGCCACGACCAGCTGGTAGAGGATGTACAGCACGACCAGCGACAGGCCGGGCAGCAGCGCACCGGCAAACAGGTCGCCCACCGACACCGGTTCCGGCGAGAAGTTGCCGAGCGTCCGCTGGGCATCCTGATAGGCGTTGGAAATCTGGTCGCCGAGCAGGATCAGGACGATCGACGGCGGGATGATCTGGCCCAGGGTGCCGGCCGCCGAGATGGCGCCGCAGGCCAGCCGCGGGTCGTAGCCGCGGCGCAGCATGGTGGGCAGGGACAGCAGGCCCATGGTGATCACGGTGGCGCCGACGATTCCGGTCGAGGCGGCGAGCAGGGCGCCGACGATGATCACCGAGATGCCGAGGCCGCCGCGCAGGGCGCCGAACAGGCGGCCCATGGAATCGAGCAGATCCTCGGCCACCTTGGAGCGCTCCAGCATCACGCCCATGAACACGAACAGCGGCACCGCGATCAGCAGCGCGTTGGTCATGCTGACG
>JANQGL010000264.1 GCA_028277325.1 Magnetospira sp. | reverse complement strand
GTCGTGGTCCGGGGGTCCGTGTTTTCGGCGTTAGCACCCAGAAAATACGCGATTTCAGGACCTTACGCTACACCCGCCAATCCCGGTGAATTTTCCGGGCTAACCTCGCCGCCCAGGCGGTGGCATCGGCCTTCTTCAAGAAGGATCGAGCCTTGGTTCCATGGCCTTTCTTGCAGACGACGACCTGCCATTTGCCGTTGCGTTTTCTGAGGTGAGCCAGCGAAAATCCCTCCCCGGAGCGACCAGGGAGTGACGGGGCCGTTTCCAAGCGGATCCGGAGCCTGCAAAGACGGTCGCGGGAGCCTGAAAAGCCTGACCGAAGCAATGCGTTGCAAGGGTGGAGCGGGTGAAGGGAATCGAACCCTCGTATTCAGCTTGGGAAGCTGATGTTCTACCATTGAACTACACCCGCCCGATCCCCCCGATATACGGCATGCCGGGGCGCCGCGCAAGATGCGGCGCGCGGCCGTTCGGCCGCACGGCTTTGTGACTTTTCACACCGCCGCCGGGACATTAGATAGGGCGCGTGAACCGACCGCCCGGGAGCCGCCCATGACCACCCAGTTCGTCCGTATCGCCGCGCCGCGCCTCGATCCGGCCAAGTTCCGGGATCCCGCCGTGACCGCCAAGGGCGAGACCCGGGCCGTGGTGGCCCTCACCGAGCTGCGGACCCTGTGGCTCAACACCGGGTCTCTGTGCAATCTCGAATGCGCCGGCTGCTACATCGAATCGAGCCCCGAGAACGACCGCCTCGCCTACCTGACCCGGGCCGAGGCGGCGGCCTATCTGGACGAGATCGGCACGACCGGCCTGCCGGTCGAGGAGATCGGCTTCACCGGCGGCGAGCCGTTCATGAACCCGGACCTCTGCGCCATGCTGGCCGACGCCCTCGGGCGCGGCCTCGGCTGCCTGGTCCTGACCAACGCCATGAAGCCGATGTGGAAGGTCCGCGACGCCCTGAAGGCGGTGCGCGACCAATACGGCGACCGTCTGACCCTGCGCCTGTCGATCGACCATTACCGCGCGGACCGCCACGACGCCCTGCGCGGCGAACGCGCCTGGGCGCGCCTGCAGGACGGCCTCCGCTGGCTGATCGACCACCGGTTCGCCCTCACCGTCGCCGGGCGCACCTGCTGGGAGGAGGGCGAGTCCGATCTGCGGGCCGGTTACGCGGCCCTGTTCGCCGAGTTGGGCCTCGCCGTGGACGCCGCCGACCCGGCGCAGCTGATCCTGTTCCCGGAGATGGACGAGACGGCCGACGTGCCGGAGATCACGGTCAACTGCTGGGACATCCTGGGCCTGCGCCCGGACGCCATGATGTGCGCCGGGCAGCGCATGGTGATCAAGCGCAAGGGGGCGGACCGGCCGGTGGTGGTGCCTTGCACCCTGCTGCCCTACGACCCGGCGTTCGAGATGGGGGCGACCCTGGCCGAGGCGGCCCGCCCGGTGCCCCTCAACCACCCCCACTGCGCCAAGTTCTGCGTCCTCGGCGGCGGCTCCTGCTCGGTCGGTTAAGGCCTTTAGACAATCATGTTGGGGCCGCGCTTGATCCAGACCCGCTCGTCGGTCGCCAGGCCAAGGACCACCGCGGCATGCAGCTCCATGTGCTCGGGCGCCCGCCGGTCGGGCATCGCCCGGCCGGTCGCCGCCGCCAGGGCGTGGCGCAGCAGGGTCGCCCGCATCAGCCGGTCGGGATCGGCCGGGATCGGATGCGCATGGTCGAGGGCGGCGGTGGACGCGTCGCAGGCCGCCAGGTCGGTGCTGGTGTAGCCCCGGCAGGCCAGCGGCCGGGCCGGATAGATCGAACAGGACCCGGTGTCGTCGAGGAACACGCAGGGAATCTGCGCCACCCAGCGGGCTCCGGGATCGAGCGGCGCGATCCGGGCCGCCGTCTCGGCCAGCCGCGCCGCGAGGCCTTCCAGGCCGGCCTCGGTTCGGGTGGTCCGAAGGTGGCGGG
>JANQGL010000130.1 GCA_028277325.1 Magnetospira sp. | reverse complement strand
GGAGCCGGCGGCGCGGACCCGGCAGCACCCGCAGGACGGCGTTCATGTACAGGGTGAGTCCGGTCGCCGGCTCGCCGGGACGGCCGTTGCCGCCGTCCGCCAGGTAGCGCCCGCCGCGCCCCAGCTCGCCGCGCCCGTGGCGGGCGAAAAACGCGAAGGTGACCCCGGTGTGGTATTCGAAGCCCCGGTTCTCCACCGGGTCGAGGGTCACCGTCAGGTCGGGCGCGCCGTCGCGCACCCGGTCCGCCACCTCGGCCAGGCGGGCCCGCTCGGCCGCCGCGGCGTCCGGCAGGTCGAGACCGGCCAGGCGGCCCAGCGCCCGGTCGGCCGGCCCGGCGGCGGCCAGCAGGTCGTCGAGCAGCGCCGCCGGGGTGGCGCCGATGCGCGGCGCCAGGTCGCCGATCGCGCCGGCGTCCTTGCGGTCCAGGGCGAGGCGCAGCAGCGCCGCGTCGTCGGCCGAGGTGTTCCAGTGCCGGCACAGGGCGGGGACCAGGGTCGGCAGGCCCAGGTCGACCGACAGCCCCTCGACACCGACCTTGCGCAGGCCGGCCACCGCCATCAGGATCATCTCGGTGTCGGCGGCCGCCGAGGCGGACCCGACGAGTTCGGCCCCGACCTGGCCGAACTGCCGTTCCGGGCGCAGTTGCGAGCCGCGCACGCGGAGGATCTCGCCGGCGTAGGCGAGGCGCAAAGGGCGCGGCGCGCGGGCCAGCCGCGACGCGGCGATGCGGGCGACCTGCAGCGTCATGTCGGGGCGCAGGGCCAGCATCCGGTGCGATGCCGGGTCCATCAGCCGGAAGCTGCGCTCGGCCAGGGCACTGCCGCTGCCGGCCAGCAGACTGTCCTCGAACTCGATCAGCGGCGGCTTGACGCGGTCGTAGCCGAAGCGCTCGAACACCCCGATCAGGGCTTCGACGACGCCGGCCTCGTGCGCCGCGTCGGGCGGCAGGATGTCACGCAGGCCGGCCGGCAGCAGGGCCTTGTCGCGCAGGGTCTGGATCATGGCACGGGTCGCCCGGTGGATCGAAAACCTGCCGTGTTTAGCGGCATTCGCGGGTTCCGGCAAAGAAAAACCGCCGCCTCGCGGCTCATTGCGAAACCAGCAGATGACGCCACAGGCCGGCCCGCCGGCGCACGGCGCGCTTTTCCGCCGCGCCGTAGGCCATGCCCTCGCCGGGCACCGCGCGCGCCCAGCCGTCCTCCACCATCGCCCGGTTGATTTCCCGGGCGTCGGCGCGGCACACCGCGCGGAGGGTGCCGCCGCGGGTCCCTTTCGGGGTGCAGGTGATGGCCCGGGCCGGCACCAGGGCCTCGAGGGCGGCGGTCGCCATGTCGCCGCAGGGGATCGGGGGGCCGCCCCGGAACGGGGTGCAGACGCGCCCCGGCCTCGGCGCCCGCAGGCCATGGAGGGTGATCTCGCTGCGTCCGATGCGCAGGGTGTTGCCGTCGATCACCGTCGCCCGTCCGGTGAGGCTGCCGTCGGCCGAGGCCGCAGGGGCGGGGGCGGTCGCCGCGAGCAGGATCGCCGCCCCGACAAGGCGCGCGCGGCCGTTCACCGGGGAGTCGGGAAGGTCTGTTTGCGGACGGTGCGGCCGAGCACCGCGACCAGCGGCCGGACCATCAGGCGGGTCAGGGCCCGGGAATCCGCCTGTTCGAGCTTGGCGGTCGCCCAGCCCTGCCACAACGGCTTGCCGGTCGTCCGGTCGGACAGCTTGGCGTCGAGCCGGTAGCGGGTCGACGATCCGCTGCCGTTGTGGGTGCCCGGATTGAGCATGCCGCCCTGGGTGCTGTTGTAGAGGTTGAACCGCACCCCGGCATCGTCGCCGCCGGTGTCGCCGCCGCGCGCGTGCATTTCCACCATGTAGCGGCGGTCGCGCCCCCAGGTGCCGAGCGCGCCGTGGGTCCCGAACTCCAGCACCAGCGGCGCGCCGTCGGCCACCCGGTGGCCGGCGGCGCGAAGCTGCTCCACGAACTCGGCGCGCAGGTCGGCGTTGTCGCCGGATTCGTCGACCAGCCGGACGTCGATGGCGGTCGCCGGGGGCAGCGGGGCGTAGGCCTGGCCGCTGACCAGGCCCTCGGCGGACGCGGCGCCGCCGGCCAGCAGGCTCAGGCAGAGAACGGGAATGGCAAAGGCGCGCATGCGGTCTGTCCTCGCGGGCGGAATCCCTTGATGGGGCGGCATGATGCGGACTGCGGCGGGGCTTGTCAACGCGACGGCGGTGCGAACGTGCGGTGCAGCGGGCCGCGCGCCGCCCGGGCGACTCCCTTCACCACCGCCCTGGCGCCGTCGAACGCGAGGTGGCCGCGCCGCCCGTAATGGGGCAGCGGGCGCAGCAGGGCGGCCAGCGCCGCGCCGTCGTCGGCCGCCACCACGGCCAGCGGCCGTCCGGCCGGGGTCCGCGCCGCCCACACCCGCGCCGTGCCGCGCGCCGCGATGTCCGGCGGCGGGCCGGGCAGGACGTGGGCGCGCAGATAGGCGTCCAGGGCCTCCGGATCGGCCGAGATGACCAGCCACGGCCGGTTGCCCGCGACCGCGTCGTCCGACGCCCGCTCGACCGGGCGTTCGAGCATCGCGGCGGCCAGCCGTTCGGCGACGGCGCCGGTCTCCCCGTCGTCACCGGGGACCGCCAGGACCGCCGTTCCGCTCAGCATCACGTCGCGCAGGATGGGCGGCGTCTCGGCCGGATCGAGTCGCCGGAACAAATCGAAGTCCGGGTCCACGGTCACCGACCGGGGCGGCGAGTCCAGGTCGACGGCGGCCTCGGCCACCCCGTCGCGCAGATCGAGGATGTCGTCGCGCAGCCCGGTCGCCGTCGCGATGCGGACCGGCACCCGCAGGGCGTAGCCGCCGTCGGCCGACACCGACAGGCGCAGCCGCCGGCCCTCCGCCCTGGCCCCGTCAAGGGTCAGGGTGGGCGCCCCGCGGCGCCGCGTCCACTGGTCGAAGAACCCTTCGAGGTCGCGCCCCGACGACGCCTCGAAAGCGGCCCGCAGGTCGCGCCAGCCGGCGACCGAGAACCGGTGGCCGGTCCAGAACCGGCGCAGGCCGTCGTCGAACGCGGCGTCGCCGATCTCGGCCCGCAGCATGTGGAACAGCATCGCCGACTTGCCGTAGCCGACCACCTGCGCCGCGCCGTGCGTCTTGCTCCTGAACCCGGTCAGCGGGGTCTCCCGTTCGGGCGGCAGGGCGGCATGGTCGCGCAGCCATTGCAGGCGCATGTCGCGGGCCGCCGCCGGGTCGCGCCGGGCGGCCAGGTAATGGTCGGCCAGATAGGTGGTCAGTCCCTCCGCCCAGTTGCCGGACGCATAGTCGATGTAAACCCCGTTGCCCCACCAGTTGTGCAGGATCTCGTGGCCCAGCGACCGGTCGAGGACATAGGGCAGCGGCAGCACCCGCGAGCCGATGTAGGTCAGGCCGGGGAATCCCCATCCGACCTGCAACCGGCCCGACACCACGTGGAAGGCGGAAAACGGGTAGGCGCCGATGCGTTCGGCATAGAGGTCGATGTAGCGGCCGGCGGCGTCCAGAAAGGACTCCGACAGATCGGCGTTGCCGGCGTCGAAATAGGTCCGCAGGCGGAGGTCGCCCCGCATCCGTTCGCGGATCGTCCAGCGGCCGGCGAACAGGGCGACCCCGTCGGTCGGGTGCGGGAAATCGAACGTCGCCACGTAGCGGCCGGCCCCGTCGTCCTCGCGCAGCAACCGCCCGGCCGTGACCGCCTTGAACGGCCGCGGCACGTCCACCTCGATCCGGTAGGTGAACGGGGTCCGCCCGTCGAACAGCGGCACCCAGCCGGACCCCGGGGCCAGCAGGACGCCGTCCGGCCCGGCCAGCAGGCCGCCGCCGCGCGCCGCCTCGGCCATCGGCGAGGCCCGGCCGCGATAGGACAGGATCAGCTCGTGGCCGCCCTCCGCGCCGAGGTCGACCGCCCACAGGCCGTCGCGCCCGGCCACCTCGGCCGGCGCGCCGTCGACCGACGCCCAGCCGATCCGGAACGCCGGGTTGAGGGCGAAGTGGATGGCACCGCCGCCGGTCACCCGCAGGGTGTCGCGCACCGAGACGATTCGGCTCTCCGGGTCCACCGACACCGACAGGTCATGATGCGCCACGTCGGTGGAATGCGCCTCCGGCCCCCACGCCAGGAGCAGAAGCAGGAGGACCGGGAGAATGGTCCGGAGCCGGCTCACCGCTCGATCGGGAACTTGGCGACGATATCGAGGGTGTCGCCGTCGCGGCGCACCGTCAACGGCAGCCAGACGCCGGGCACCATTTCGGCGATCACCCCCTTCAGGTCGTCGACCCGCCGCACCTGGCGCCCGGCCGCCGTCAGGACCACGTCCTCGGCCCGCAGCCCCGCGCGGTCGGCCGTCGACTCGGGGAACACGCCCTTGACGTTCACCCCGTCCTCGCCGTCGGTGATGTAGACGCCCAGCTTCAGGGGCGGCGACGGGCGCGGCGGATCGGTCAACCCGAACACCGCGTCGGCGAGGCCGGGCCCGAAGTCGGCGCAGGGGCGGCCGACGCTCCACGGCAGAAGAACCGCCGCGCCGTCGAGGCCCAGGTCGGCCAGCTGGTGCGGCACGCCGCGGCGATGTTCCAGATGGCCGCTGCCGAGAATCCCGACGACCAGGGGCGCCGCGTCGCGTTTCCGGGCGGCGTCCACCGCCTCGGCCATCGCCCGGTCCCACAGCAGCTGCGCGGCCAGGAAGCGATCGAACCGGTCGGCGCCGTCCGCCGCGTCGCCGTGCGGACCGGTCCGATCGTCGCCCCGGGCGGTCCGCCGCGCCGCCCGCAATTGTTCGTGCTGGGCATGAATGTCGCGCAGTTGCGCCAGGTAGTCCGGGTCGGCGGGGGTCGGATCGCCGATTCCCCGGCGCTCGGCGGCCGGGATGGCGTCCCAGCCCTCGGCCCGCACCCGGCGGATCAGGGAGATGTCCACGTTGAGCGCGACCATGGGAATCCGGTGCCGCCGCGCGAAATGGAACAGCGGCAGATAGAGATCGGCCGCGAAGCCCCACACCCGGCCCCATTCCACCTCGTGCAGGAACCGGGACTCGCTCAGGTCGCCGGCCACCCAGCGGTCGAGCACCGATTGGACCCGGCGCGGAAACGATTCGAAGCCGATCACCATGGTCGGGTTCAGGGCGTGCAGGCCGGCCAGGACGTCCAGCTGCCAGCGGTGATGCTCCAGGTTGTCGTGCGACTCGCCGAGCAGCACCGCCGGGCGCGCCGCGAGCTCGCGCAGCCAGGCCGCCGCCGGGCGGGAGGTGCCGGTCGCCGGGTCGACCCACTGTCCGGCCGCGACGCAGGCGGGGTCGGGGTCGGCCCGCGCGAGGCCTGGCGTGAACGGAACGGCGGCCGCCGCCAGCCACGGCAGCAGCGCGAGGGTGATTTTCAGGGATTGCATGCGTGGACTGTTCCTTGTACGGCGTGGCGACCCCTTCCACATGTGGGGGCGGGCCGAAGACCGATCAACACGCGACCTCTTGCATTTAATTTAGGATTTTCTAATATGTTATGAAATACGCCCCCTTGATCGAGGACCCGATGCCCATGACAAACCTTGCCGTTACCCGCGAGACACCCCAGGGATCTCATGAAATCAAGGAACTGCACTGGCTCGCCCATGTCCCGGTGCCGCTGTTCGCGGTGGTGATGGGCGTCACCGGCCTCGGGCTTGCCTGGCGCAAGGGCCATGAGGTGCTGGGCCTTCCGGCGGAGGTCGGCGAGGCCGTGCTGGCCCTGGGCGGCCTGTTCTTCGGGCTCATCTTCCTGCTTTATCTGAGCAAGGCGCTTCGCCATCCGGCGGAATTCAAGGCGGAGTTCAACCATCCGATCCGCTCCAACTTCGTGGCCGCCATCTCGATCAGCATCCTGCTGCTGGCCACCGCGATCGCGCCGTATGCGGCCGAGGGCGCCCTGTTGCCGTGGAACCTGGGGCCGTTCCCCGGCGCCCGCGAGATCGCGGTCGGGCTGTGGTCGGTGGGCGCCGCGGCGCAGCTCCTGATCACCCTGCGGCTGGTCGGCCGCTGGATTTTCCACGCCCAGGAGATCAACCACTCCAATCCGGCCTGGTTCATCCCCATCGTCGGCAACGTGCTGGTGCCGCTGGCCGGGGTGCGGCTGGGATTCGTCGATACGTCGTGGTTCTTCTTTTCCGTCGGGCTGATCTTCTGGATTCTGCTGTTCACGATCGTGTTCTACCGCATCGTGTTCCATAAGCAGCTTCCGCCGAAGCTGGTCCCGACCCTGTTCATCTTCGTGCCGCCGCCGGCCGTCGGCATGCTGTCCTATCTGGCCCTGACCGGCGGCGAGATGGACGTGCTCGCGCGTCTGCTGGCCAACTTCACCCTGTTCCTGGTGCTGCTTCTGCTCAGCCTCGGCCATCGCTTCGTGAAGGTGCCCTTCGCGGTGTCCTGGTGGGCCTTCACGTTTCCGCTCGACGCGGCGGCGGTGGCGACCCTGGTCCATGCCGAGAAGACCGGCAGCGAGCTGACGGCCTGGATCGGCGGCGGACTGGTGGGGATCGCCACGGCGGTGGTGGCGCTGGTCCTGGTGCGGACTTTCGTGGCCCTGGCGCGCGGCCAGCTGTTCGTGCCGGAATGACAATCCGTTGACAGACCCCGGCCGGGCCGCTACCCCCGCAGGGAACAACGGGGGACGCGCGCATGGCCAGGGCCAGGGGCGCGGTGGCGGCCGGGCATCCGGAGACCGCCGCCGCGGCCGCGACCATTCTGCGCGAGGGCGGCAACGCCTTCGACGCCGCGCTGGCCGCCGTCGCCGCGGCGACGGTGGCCGAGCCGGTGCTGTGCTCGCTGGGCGGCGGCGGGTTCCTGATCGCCCGCCCCGGGGACGCGGCGCCGCGCGTCTACGACTTCTTCGTGCAGACCCCGCGGCGGCGGCGGCCGGAGTCCGAGACCGACCTGTTCCCCATCGTCGCCGACTTCGGCACCACCCAGCAGGAATTCCACATCGGCCTCGGCGCCATGGCGACGCCGGGCCTGCCGCGCGGCCTGTTCGCGGTGCATGACGATCTCGGCCGCATGCCGATGCGGGAGGTCCTGGAGCCGGCCCGCCGGCTGGCCCGCCGGGGGGTCGTCCTCAACCGGCTGCAGGCCTACATCTTCTCGGTGGTGGCGCCGATCTACCTGGCCAACCCCTCGATCCGCGCCCAGTTCGAGAGTCCCGTCCGGCCGGGCGTCCTGTGCGGCGAGGGCGACACCTACCTGTCCCCGGCCCAGGCCGACGCCCTGGACGCCCTGGCCCACGAGGGACCGGACCTGTTCTATCGCGGCGAGATGGGACGGCGCCTGGCGGCCGACGCGCGCGACGGCGGCGGCCACGTGACCCTGGCCGACCTGGAGGCCTATCGGGTGGCGCGACGGCCGCCGTTGACCCTCGACCACCGGGGCGCCCGCCTGCTGACCAATCCGCCGCCGTCGACCGGCGGCCTGCTGGTCGCCTTCGCCCTGGCCCTGCTGCGCGGGGTCGACCTGGCGGCCGACGGCTTCGGCGGCGCGGCGCACCTGCACCACCTCGTCGCGGCGCAGGACCTGACCAACCGGGCGCGGGTGGAGTCGGCGCTCAACAGCGACGGCGCCGAGGCGGCCGCCGACCGCCTGCTCGACCCGGCGTTTCTCGACCGGTACCGGGCCGAACTCCTGGGCCGCCCCCTGGCGCCGCGCGGCACCACCCACGTGAGCGCGGTCGACGGCGACGGCAACGCGGCGGCGGTGACGGTCAGCAACGGCGAGGGCTGCGGCTACGTGCTGCCCGGCACCGGCATCGTGATGAACAACATGCTGGGCGAGGAGGACATCAATCCGCACGGCTTCCATGCCTGGCCGACCGACGTCCGGATGGCCTCGATGATGGCGCCGACCGTGATGCTGGGCGCCGAGGGCGGCCTGCTGGCGCTCGGCTCCGGCGGCTCCAACCGGATCCGCACCGCGCTCCTCCAGGTGCTGGTCAACCTGCTGGACCTGGATCTTCCCCTGGAGGCGGCGGTCCGCGCGCCGCGCCTGCACGTGGAGCGCGACACGGTGCATCACGAGCCCGGGTCCGCGGCCGCTGTCCTCGAACCGGCGGCGGACGGGGCCGGCCGCCTGCATCCCTGGGACGACGTGAACCTGTTCTTCGGGGGCGCCCACGCGGCGGCGCGGCGCGCCGACGGCGGTTTCGAGGGAGCCGGCGATCCGCGCCGCGGCGGCGTCTCGATGGTGGTGGACTGACCCCGCCGGGCGCGTGCTATCGTGGCGACGTCGCGAACCGACCACACGGGGGACTGCGCATGACCCGTTTCCGGCGGGCGATGGGGACCACCGCGCGCATCCTGGCCAGGAAGCCGTTCCGCACCGCCCGCCTGCTGGTGGTGGCGGGGACCGTCGGGCTGGGCGCCTGGCTGGCCCTGGAGCCGCCGGTCCCCGTTCAGATGCTGCGCGAGGAGGCCTGGGACCTGCTGGTCGCGGCGCGCCCGCGTCCGTTCGATCCCGCGCTCAACGTGCGGGTGGTCGACGTGGACGAGACGAGCCTCGCGGCGCTCGGCCAGTTCCCCTGGCCGCGCACCCGGCAGGCCCGCCTGGTGCGGGCGCTGACCGAGCAGGGGGCGCGGGTGGTCGCCTTCGATCTGATCTTCCCGGAACCGGACCGCACCTCGGTCGGCAACGTCTTCCGGTCGCTCGCCGAGGACCTGCCCGGGTTCCGGCCGCCGCTCGACGCGGCCGCCCTGGCCGCGCTGCCGGACAACGACCGGGTGTTCGCCGAGGCCCTGGCGGAGTTGCCGAGCGTGCTCGGGTTCACCGTCGGACCGAGGGGGATCGCCACCAACCCGCCGCGCTCGGTGGCGCGGATCGCGTTCGAGAACCGGCGCGACCAGCGCTACGTCCAGGCCTACGGCGGCGTGGTGGCCAGCCTGCCTCTGCTGCAGAAGGCGGCGACCGGCAACGGCGGCCTGGCGATGACCACCGACGCGGACGGCGTGCTGCGCAAGGTGCCGCTGCTGGTCCGGGCCGGGCGGCGCACCGCGCCCGGTCTGGCGGCGGAGGCCCTGCGCGTCGCCCTGGGGGCGGAGATGCGGGTGGAGCGCGGCGACCCGGGGCTGGGTCCGGTGTGGATCGGCGACATCCGGATCCCGTCCGACCGCTACGGACGCATGCGGCTTTACGACAGCGGGCATCGCCCGCAACGCTACCTGTCGGCGGTCGACGTGATCGAACGCCGCCTGCCGCCGGGAACCCTGCGCGACGCCATCGTCTTCGTGGGGACCAGCGCCGAGGGCCTGAAGGACATCCGCAGCACGCCGCTCAACCTGGCCGCGCCGGGGGTCGAGGCGCACGTGCAGGCGGTCGAGCAGATGCTGACCGGCCGGTTCCTGCGCCGCCTGAAGGACACCGACCGGGTCGAGGCGGCGATCATCCTCGGGGTGGGTCTGCTGCTGCTCGGCTTGACCGCGCGCCCGGTCCGCGTGCTGCCGCCGTGGCTGGCCGCCGGCGCCGCCGGCGCGGCCACCGCCGGTGCCGCCTGGATCGGCTTCACCGGACCGGGGCTGTTGATCGACCCGCTGATTCCCGGGGCGACGCTGCTGGCCGCCGGGATCGCCGAACGCCTGATCCTGCTCGCCGAGGTGCGCCTCGAACGGGGGCGCATCCGCAACGCCTTTTCCCGCTACCTGTCGCCCGACGTGGTGGCCCGGGTGAGCGAGGACCCGGCGCAGCTGCGGCTCGGCGGCGACCGTCGCGACCTGACCGTGATGTTCTCCGACATCCGGGGGTTCACCGCCCTGTCGCAGAACTTCACCGAGCGCCCGGAGGCCCTGACCCGGCTCATCAACCGGCTGCTCACCCCGCTCACCGAGGTGGTGCTGCGCCACGGCGGCACGGTGGACAAGTACATGGGCGACTGCATCATGGCGTTCTGGAACGCGCCGCTGGACCGGACCGACCACGCCGCCGCGGCCTGCCGCGCGGCGCTGGACATGCGCGCCGCCCTGACGGCGGTGAACGCCGACCTGATCGCCGAGATGGGCCGCGACCTTCCGGGCGACGGGCTCGACATCGGGATCGGCATCAACAGCGGGACCTGTTTCGTCGGCAACATGGGCTCCGAACAGCGGCTCGACTACTCGGCCATCGGCGACACCGTGAACCTGGCGTCGCGCCTGGAGGGGCAGTGCAAGACCTACCGCGTGGGGGTGGTCCTGAGCGCCGACACGGTGGCCCGCCTGAACGGCGCGTTCACGGTGTTCGAGCTGGACCGGGTGGTGGTCAAGGGGCGCAGCCAGCCGACCGCCGTGTTCACCCTGCTCGGCCGGGCCGGCGACGCCGCGCTGGACAGCCTGGCGACGGCCCAGGAGGCCTTCCTGGAGGCCTATCGGGCCCGCGACTGGGACGGCGCGGAGGACCGGCTGGCCGATCTGCGGGCGCGGCCGGACTCCGCGGCGGCGGGATTGTCCGCCTACCTGGACTCGATGGCCGAGCGGATGTCCGCGCTGCGGGTCGACCCGCCGCCCGACGACTGGGACGGCCGCTACATCGCGACCGGCAAGTAGGCCGCCGTCAGTTCCCGAACAGGCCCTTCAGCACCCCGCCCACCGGGTCGGCCGGCGCCGGGCCGCCGCCGGACCCGCCGCCGGCCTGGGCGTCCTCGGCCTGGCCGGCCGCCGCCTTGCAGCTCTTGAGGAAGGCGCGGCTGCCTTCCCTGGCGCAGCGATCGACCAGGGCCGCCACCCTGGCGGTCTGTCCGGTCTCCTTGTAGAGTGAAATCGCGAAGGGGACGATCCCCAGCGGGTTGCCGTGCGCCGCGTTGGCCGTCTCGACCAGCCGGATGGCGTCGTTCGGCCGGCCGGCCTCGGTGAAAATGGTGGCGCGGTTGCGATACACCGTCCACGGCGCCGCGCGGTCGCCGAGCGCGATGTCCAGGTTCTGCGCCGCCTTGTCGCGATTGCCCTGCAGCTTGCGCACCTCGTAGAACGCCAGGCGCGGATAGCCCTGGCCGCCGGCGGCGCCGCCGACCGCGGTGCGGGCCTGCCGCTCGGCCGCCGCGAGATCGCCCGCGAAGGCCAGCCGGCGGGCCTCGGAGGCGGCCTCGAAATGGGCCAGCACGGTGCCGGTCGACCCGGTGGCGGTCGCCGTCCGCCAGGGCGTCTCGGCGAACTTGCGGCGCCGTGCCTTGCGATGGAATTTCCGGATGTACTCGGTCACCTGCTCCTTGCGCTCGGTGGCCGGGCGATGGGAGTCGCCGTCGACCAGCGACACCAGTCCGGACACCAGGCGCGACCCGAAGACGACCAGGGACAGGGTGTCGCCGGAGGCGGCGGCGCCGGTCACATCCGGGTCGGCCAGCGAGCCGTACATGGCGTTGCGGAACTTGTCGTCCTGCATCCGTTCGCGCATCGCCGCCCGTTTCGCCATCTGTTCCTCGTAGGCGGCCAGAAGGTCCATGACGCGGCCCATGGCGGTCGGGTTGTAGCCGGCCGCCTCGGTGATGTCGGCGCCCAGCAGGTCGGCCTCGTCCTCCTGCTCGCTGGTCCAGGCCGGGCCGATGACGCCCTCGCTGACCTGATAGACGGTGTCCGCCACCTCGCGCCCGGCCCCCACGCCCTTGCCCAGGTCGCGGCCGGTCATGCCGGCGAACAGGCTGGCGGCGCCATAGGCGGCGTCCACCCCCTTGAGGATCTCGTCCTGGGTCGACACGAAGGAATCGCTCTCGTGGTGCCGCAGCAGGATGTGCGAGGTCTCGTGGCCGAGGATGGCGGCCAGTTCGTCCTCCGTCTCGAGGGCGCGCAGCAGGCCCAGCGGCAGCAGGATCCCGCCGTCGGCGGTGGCCACCGTGGTCAGGTCGTTGTTGGGGATCACGTAGACCGTCACCTTGCAGTCGGGGCGCGGCGTGGCGGCGAGGAGCTTCGCCTCGACCCCGTTCACGTAGGCGCTGAGGCCGTCGTCCTGCACGATCCCCAGGCCATAGTCGACGTTGGCGAGGCGGCGCGCCGTGGCGGCGTCGCCGCCGCAGGGACGGCTGCGGTCGGCGTCGTCGCGGAGGTCGTCCAGATAGGTGGTTTCCCGGTCGCCGAGTCCGAGGTCCAGTCCGAACGGGCCGGCCGCGGCGGGCGCCGCCGCGACCAGCGCGGCGCCGAGCAGGGCGGCCGGGACGCGGTGCCGGGCCATCACTCGCACCCCTCGCCGAGGCCGCGCGCCCCGAACGACACCGTGGCGCCCTTCATCTCCGGTTCGCAGCCGGCGCGCAGGGAGACATCGGAGTCGGTCTCGACGTCGTCCGCGATCACCCAGACGTCGCGTCCGTCGACGTTGATCTGCAACATGCCGTTGCCGCTCGCCGCCTTGACCGGGACCGGAAACGACAGCTCGCCGGCGTCCACCGCGCCGACCGGCTCGGCGTCCTCGGCGGTCGACGGGTACAGGTCCAGCGGCTCGTAGGCCAATCCGGTGATGTTGGGCTGCTGCGCCGCCGCCGGCGCGGCGAGGCACAACGATGCGGCGATCATCCACGCCATCGATTTGCGCATGGGGCGATCCCTTTCGGCGACAGGTTGTTCACGGGAACTCCTTAAATCGTATCGCGATTCGTCCGCGCGGAAAATCCCATTTAAACGCATGGAAACAAAAGGATTACCGGGACGCGGTCAGCGGCGCTCGGCGAAGAAGGCGCGCAGCAGGTCGGCCGACCGGCCGGCGTCCAGGCCGCCGTAGATCTCCGGCCGGTGATGGCAGGTCGGATGGTCGAACACCCTCGGGCCGTGCTCGACCCCGCCGCCCTTGGGGTCGTGGGCCGCGAAGTAGAGCCGCCGCAGGCGGGCCAGGGACATCGCCGCCGCGCACATGGGACAGGGTTCCAGGGTCACGTAGAGGTCGCAATCCGGCAACCTGGGTTCGCCGCGCGCCCGGGCGGCGGCGCGGATGGCGAGCAGTTCGGCGTGCGCCGTGGGATCGGCCCGTTCCTCGGTGCGGTTGCCGGCCGCCGCC